>JADCGN010000008.1 GCA_020249005.1 Alphaproteobacteria bacterium | reverse complement strand
GTTGGCCAAGGGCACCAGCATCATCAGCAATGCGGCGATTGAACCGGAAATCATTCACTTGGTGATGATGCTGCGGGCGATGGGGGCGGTGATTTTTGTCAGCCCCGGGCGGGAAATCCGGATTGAAGGGGTGGAAAGCCTGCAGGGCACGACCATGCACTGCCTGGGCGACCGCATCGAGGCCGCCAGCTGGGCCAGCCTGGCCGGCGCCACCGGCGGCGACATCACCGTGCACGGCATTCTGCCCGATACGCTGAATAACTTCTTGGCCTACTACCGCCAAGTGGGCGGCGGGTTTGAGCTGGTGGGCCCGCAAAGTCTGCGCTTTTTCCGCGCCGGCGCGCTGCGGCCGATTATGCTGGAAACCGATGTTTATCCAGGGTTTGCCACCGATTGGCAGCAGCCGTTTGTGGTGCTGCTAACCCAGGCGGAAGGGGTGAGTGCATTGCATGAGACGGTGTACGAAGACCGTTTGGGTTTTACCCATGCGCTCAACCGGATGGGGGCGAAAATCCAGCTTTCCACCGAATGTATCGGCAAACCCTGCCGCTTTCAGCACCATGGGCACTTGCACAGTGCGCTGATTATGGGCGCCACGCCGTTGCAGGCCGCGCCTGCGCCGCTGGAGGTACCGGACCTGCGCGGCGGCCTGGCCTACGTGATTGCCGCCGCGCTGGCGCAAGGCAGCACCACATTGAAGGGTGTGCAAAAGATTGAGCGCGGCTATGGAGATCTGACTAAGCGTATGGAAAATATGAATTTTAATATTCAAGCTGTCGTTTAAAACTCGATGTGCTTTTTCCGTGACAGGGTAAGCAAGAACTTACCCATAGCCTCTTGCGTGACTTGTCAGTTGACGTTCCTAAACTCTATCATAATACTATGCTAGGAGAGCATGTGTCCAAGGCTTAAGACGGAGAAGTCCTTGAGAGCTTGGCCGCGAAAGATCAGGAGAGCGTCAGGAAGACCGCCATGTACGTTGGGCCGACCAACACCGTCGCAGGGGCCACAGGCTCTGGCGGGCCGTTGGCGCAAGTGCCCAACGATGTCCGTACGGTCCTGACCCAAATTGCCGAAGCGCCTGGTTTGGTTGAGTCTGAACGCACTGCCTTGGTGCAAGCCACCGCCACCGCCAGTTCCATTGCCAATGCCGACTTACGCGCGGTGGCGCTGCGCCAAGTTTCCAGCATGGGGTTGTACCTAAGCCGCACGGGCGACAGCGGCCTGCCGCGCTGGACGGTGATGACAGCGTTGCGCGCCTATGGTCTGAACCTGCAAGCCGCACCCAAGGCGGCCACACCCGAACAGGACGCTCAAGCGGCCCAAGCAGTGGCCCGCCAAGTGGCGGCCGCTGGGGCCAGCCGCGGCGTAACCGTGCAGCAAGCGCTGCAAAACACGGCGGCCAGCCAAGCGGCCATTCCGGTGCCAAGCCCGGTGCAATTGAAGAACGCCGCGGTGGTGAACTTCGGCGGGGTGAAGGGCAGCACCGGCGGCGGCGACGCCGCCAGCCTGACCACCCAGCTGCTCAGCAAATTGGTGTAGTTACAGTTTCCCTGCCCCCTTGAAGGAATAGTGCGCATCTGCGCCGATGATCAGGTGGTCGTGCAGCGTTAGCCCAAGCGCGCTGGCGGCCTGCTGTAATTGCTGGGTGAAGGCTTCATCGGCGGCTGAAGGCTGCGGTGCCCCGTGCGGGTGGTTGTGGCTGAAAATTAGCCCGCTGGCGTTGTGGACGAGGGCTTTCTTGATGATCTCACGCGGGCTGGCGGCCACCTGGCGCTGGGTGCCGGTGAACAGAGTTTCTTCGGCCAGCAAGGTCAGTTGCGCGTTCAGGAACAACACCACGCCTTCCTCGCGCGTGCTGCTGGCAAAGCGGGTGTAAAGATAATCCAGCAGGGTAAGGCGGTCGGCCAGCACCGGTTGGCCTTGCAGGCCGGCACGTTTCATCCGCACGGTAAGCTGCTGCACCAGTTGCACCAGCAGCACGCTGGCGGGTCCCAGGCCCGGCATGCTGGCCAAGTCTTCGGGGGGGGCGGTCAGCACACCCGCCAGGCTGCCAAAGCGGGCCAGCAATGCCTTGGCCAGCGGCTTCACGTCGCGGCGCGGGATGGCGAAGGTCAGCGTCAGTTCTAACAGTTCGTAATCGGCCACACCTGCGCCGCCGGTGGCGCTGAAGCGGTCCTTCAGGCGTTGGCGATGGCCGTCATGCGCCATAGGGCCAGCCGGTGTAGCCCGCCGGGCTGGCGGTCAGCAGTTCGTAGCCCGTGTCCGTCACCAGCACGGTGTGTTCGTATTGGGCGGAAAGGGCGCCGTCGGCGGTGGTGACACGCCAGCCGTCATCATGCAGGCGGGTGCGCCAGGTGCCGGCGTTGATCATCGGCTCCACCGTCAGCGTGGTACCGGCCCGCAGCCGCACGCTGGGGAATTCTTGGTTGGCGTAGTGCAGCACTTGCGGGTCTTCATGGAATTTGCGCCCCAAGCCGTGGCCGCAGTACTCGCGTACCACGCTGTAGCCTGCGGGTTCGGCCACCTGGCTGATCGCAGCGCCGATGGCGGTGAGGTAGTTGCCGCTCTTGATGGTTTCAATCCCGGCCATCATCGCTTGGTAGGTGGTGGCCATCAGCGCCCTGGCTTCGGCGCTGACGTTACCCACGCCGTACATCCGGCTGGTGTCGCCATGGAAGCCATCCAGCAGCGCGGTGACATCGATGTTGACGATGTCGCCATCTTGCAAAATTTCTTCCGCATTGGGGATGCCGTGGCACACCACGTGATTGCGCGAAATGCAGCTGGCGGCCGGGTAACCCTTGTAGCCCAAGGTGGCGGGTACCGCGCCGTGCTCGCGCATGAAACGCTCGCAAAAATCGTTCAGTTCCAGGGTGGAAACGCCGACCTTCACCAAGGGCGTGACGGCATCGAGCGTGAGGGCGGCCACGCGCCCGGCGGCACGCATTTTGGCAATCTCAACAGGGTTTTTCGGCGTAATTTTCACGGGATTGTTTACACCACAACAGGTAACACTTTGCAAACGTTAATCTGCTGCGGCGTAACCTGGCAGCCCAACGCCACCACCACCACCCCGGCGCGGTGGGCCGCGTGCAGGGCGGCGGCGTAGGTGGGGTCAATCATTTCAGCCGGGCGGAATTCTTGGCAATCGGCGCGCGCCACCATATACAGCTGCAGGGCTACGCCGCCTTGTTGCACCAATTGGGCGAGGGTGTGCAGATGCTTGGTGCCGCGTTCGGTCTTGGCATCGGGGAACAGCGCCACCGGGCCCTCCGCCATGGTGACGTTCTTCACCTCGCACCACACGCGCGGCTGGGTAGGGGTGGCAAACGCCCAGTCGAAGCGGGTTGCGGCCGAAAATTTTACCTCATGCTGCAGGTTATGCACGTGCGGGAAGCCCGGCACCAGCCCGGCCGTCAAGGCTTCGCCCGCCAGTGTGTTGGCGTGGGCGGTGTTGATGCACACCAAGGTGCCGCCCGCCGGTTCCAGCAGCTCGGCACCGTAGCGCAGCTTGCGGCCGCTTGCTGCGCCGTAGTCGCGCACCCACACGTGCGTGGCGTGTTCCAGCACACCCTTCATGCTGCCGGTGTTGGCGCAGTGGGCGATTTGGTCGGGTTCCGTGCCATACAGCAAGAAGCGTTTTTCGCGCCGCGCAAACGGCCAGCGTAGCAGGGGCGTTGCAAAATCCATCGGCGGCAGTATGGTGAAGGAATGGGCCCCCGTAAACTGCTTGTGTTCGATTTGGAAACCGTGCCCGACGTGGCGCTGGCGCGCCGCCTGTGGCCCGAGGCCGAAGGCTTGGACGACGCGGCTGTGACCGAGCTGATTTTGACCAAGCACAAGGCGCAAAGTAGTACGGGGAGTGATTTTCCGCGCCCCAGTTTCCATAAAATTGTGGCGGTGGGGTGCCTGCTGGCCGACGTGGAGGTGACCGACGGCCAGGAAAGCTACCACCTGCGGCGCCTGGGCTGCATCGGCGAGGAGGGCGATGACGAACGCACCTTGCTGGAACGCTGGCTGGAGTTTGGTGCGCGCGAACCGCTACGCTTGATCAGCTTCAATGGCCGTGGCTTCGATTTGCCGGTGATTAAGCTGCGCGCCTTGCACCATGGGCTCCCCGCGGGCTGGTTGTTTCAGCGCGGCGACAAATGGAGCAACTACACCAGCCGCTACGACCAAATCTGGCACGTGGATATGGCCGATACCCTGACCGACTTCGGCGCAGCCCGCAGCATGCCCAAACTGGATGAGGTCTGCACGCTGGCCAACCTGCCCGGCAAGCTGGATTTGGACGGCTCCCGCGTGTGCGACCTGTTTGCCGGCGGTAAGGTGAACGAAATTCGGGATTACTGCGAAACCGATGTGCTGAACACCTATTTGCTGTACCTGAAGTACCAGGTTTTGACGGGTGCGCTGGCCCCTGAAATGCTGTACCAGGAGGTTGATGTGGTGAAGACTATGTTAACCAAAGAAGGCCCGCAGAAGCCGCATCTGCAGCAATTTTTGGAAGCCTGGAACACCGCCGAGAGAAAGGATGACCCCCGATGACGAACCCCACTGCCGCTGTGCTGGTGATCGGCAACGAAGTGCTGAGCGGCCGGATTGCCGACGTGAACGTGAACTACATTTGCCGCCGCGGCGCCGACGTGGGACTGGACGTGGCTGAAGTGCGCATGGTGTGCGATCATGAAGCGGCGATCGTGGCGGCGGCGAACGCGCTGCGCCAGGCTTACACCTACGTGTTCACCACCGGCGGGATTGGCCCGACCCACGACGACATCACCATCGCCAGTATCGCCAAGGCGTTTGGCGTGGCGGTGCAGCGCAATCTGCAAATTGAACAACAGCTACGCGACCATTACGGCAGCCGCGTGACCCCCGCGGCGCTGCGGATGGCCGACTACCCCGCCGGCGCGCGCATCGTGCCGCACGGCGAAAGCTTTGCCCCCAGTTGCTTGATGGAAAACGTGGCGATTCTGGCCGGGCAACCGCGCATCATGCAGCTGATGTTTGAGGCCACCTTGCCGCTGCTGCAAACCGGCACCCCGCTGCACACCCGCCAGCTGGATGTGTGGGGCATGGAAAGCCAAATCGCCGAGCGCTTGGGCGCGCTGCAGAGCCGCTTCCCCACGGTGGATATCGGCAGCTACCCCTACCGGGTGGATGGCCGCCCCGGCACCGCGTTGGTGTGCCGCGGCGCCGAGGCGGGCGAGGTGGAAGCCAGCTTTGCCGCGGTGCAAGCCCTGGTGGCGGAAGCGGGGCTGGATGTGCGCGGTTAAATCACGGCCTTGAGCAGCTGCTTGGTGTAGGCGGCTTTGGGCTGGCCGAACACCTGGGCGGTGGGGCCATATTCCGCCACCTTGCCGTCCTTCAGCACCAGCACCTGGTGGGCTAAATGGCTGACCACGCGGAGGTCGTGGCTAATGAACACATAGCTGGTGCCCAGGGTTTGTTGCAGCGTGAGGAAGAGTTCCAGAATCTGCGCCTGAATGCTCACATCCAGCGCGCTGACCGGTTCGTCGGCAATGATCAGTTTGGGCTGCAGCGCCAGCGCACGGGCGATGGCAATCCGTTGGCGCTGGCCGCCGCTGAACTGGTGGGGGTAGCGCTGCGCGGCTTCCGGCGGCAGCCCCACCTGCTGCAGCAGGTCCGCCACCCGCGCGGGCCACTGGGCTTGGGGCAACAGGTTGTGGGCACGGATGGGTTCGGTCAGCGTGGTGAAGATATCCAAGGCCGGGTTGAGCGAGGTGACGGGGTCTTGAAACACCATCTGCATCTCGCGCCGCGCTTGGCGCAGTGCTTCCCCTTTGAGACTTAAAAAATCATTCCCCAAGAAGGCAATCCGGCCGCCGGAAGCAGCGGGCTGCAAGCGGGTGAGGATGCGGGCCAGGGTGGATTTGCCGCTGCCGCTTTCGCCCACCACGCCCAAGGTGGTGCCCTGCGGCAGCGTGAAGGCAACCTCTTCCAGGGCGCGCAATTCTTCGGCCCTCTGCCAAAACCAGGAGGGCGGGCGGCGGTAGGTGTGGCCCAAGTGTTCGGCCACCAACAGCGGTTTGGCCGCCTTCGGCATGGCGGGTGGTTTGGCGTTTAGCTGCAAGGTGGCCGCCAGCAGCTGCTTGGTGTAGGCGGCCTTGGGCTTGTTCAACACCGCCTTGGCCGGGCCTTGCTCCACCACACGGCCGTGCTGCAGCACCACCACGTGGTCGGCCAGTTCGCGCACCACGCCAAAGTCGTGCGTAATCCACAGCATTGCCATGCCGAGCCGCTGCTGCAAGTCTTTCACCAGGGCCAGGATTTCCGCCTGCACCGTGACGTCGAGCGCGGTGGTGGGTTCGTCGGCAATCAGCAAATCGGGGGTGTGCGCCAGCGCCATGGCAATCATCACCCGTTGGCGCTGGCCGCCGGAAATTTCGTGCGGATAGCTGCGGGCGATCCGTTCCGGGTTGGGCAGTTGCACCTGCCGCAACAGGTCAAGCACCTTGGCCTGGCGGACGGCGCGGCCAAGCTCCGGCGTATGGATCTGGAACATTTCGGCCACTTGGGCGCCGCAGGTCATCACCGGGTTCAGCGCCGTGGCGGGTTCTTGAAAAATCATCGCCATCCGCTTGCCACGCAGGCGGCGCAGCCCGGCGGCGGGCAGGGCCAGCAGGTCGTGCTCGGCCAGACGCAGGGTGGTGGCGGTGTGGGTTAACCCCTCGGGCAACAACCCCATGATGCTGAGTGCAGAAAGCGTTTTGCCGCTGCCGCTTTCGCCCACCAACGCCAGGGTTTGGCCGCGCTGCAGGCTGAAGGAAACCCCCTTCACCAACGCGGTGGCCCCGGCTTCCACCTGTAGGTTTGCAACGGTCAGCAGCGGGGTGCTCATAGCGCTGATGTTACGGCTTCCGGCGGCGCTTGGCCACCGCTTTGGCGGTACGCGCGGCAGGTTGGGTGGGGCGGGGTGGCGGCACCAGCACGCCTTTGCCGGTGACGATGAAATCCAGCCGCACGTCGTGGGGTTCGGGGGCAAAGTCGGCGGGCAGTTCCAGTTCGGTGTAGCATACCCCCACACTGCGGCAGGGATGTTTGAAGCTGGCTAAGGTGCGGTCGTAATAGCCACCGCCATAGCCCAGGCGGTGGCCGCTGGGGCTGTAGCCCAGCATCGGCACCACCACCAATGCGGGCAGAATTTCCGGCCCCGTGGCGGTAGCCAGGCCCAACGCATCGGCCTCCAACCGCCCGGCCGGGGGCCAGATGTTGAACGCCAGCGGCAGGCCGCGCGCCACCACGCGGGGCAGGGCCACGGTTTGGCCGTCGCGCCACAATTCCTGCGCCAGCGGTTCCAGATTAATTTCGCCGTCCTGAGCCGCGTATAGCGCCACCACGGTGGGGGCCAGGTCGGCAATCAGGCTGCGCAGGTGGTTGATGACTTTCCACTGCGTGGTGCTGCGCAAGTCATAAGGAATCACGCTGCGGCGGTGGCGCAAAGCTTGGCGCAGCGCGGCCTTGGTCACAGCGTCGCGGGCAGCCATCGGGGCGGCAACTTAAGCGGGGATGAGGCCCTGCAGGCGGTCGGCCAGCATGCGGTGGAATTGCGTGACCGCGCTCACTTGGTCATCCAGTTTGCGTTCGGCATCGGCCAGATCGCTCATCAGCGTGAGGCAGCAGAGAATGGTTTGGCGGTCGCGGTCGGCGTGCGGTTCGTTGGTTTTGATGTCTCCCAACACCGCATCCACGCGGGCGGCGATGGCCTGCAGCCGTTCCACTTGGTCGGGCGGCGCGGCAAAGCGGTAAGTCTTGCCGCCAATCATCACATCCACGGGCAGGGGGCGGGTCATGCGGCGTGGCTTTCGGGGGTGTCGGCGGGCATGGTCTGAATTTTCACCAGCAGCGCTTCCAGGCGCGCCTTGGCGGCGGCTTGGCGGGCTTTCAGTTGGGCGTTTTCGGTTTGCAGCGCCAGCAGTTGGTCGGGCGGGGCGGCAGGGTTTGGCGCTGGGCGCGGTTGCTGCAGCGCGCGCGCCAGTTGGTCGACAATATCCAACAATCGTTCGGCGGTGCGTTGGTCGGGCAAGGCGGCGGGCAGCGCGGCCCGCAAGGCATGGGGTAACAGGGGGGTGGTCATGGAAAAGTGGCCCTCCCGTGGTTGTGGATTTCTTGAATTAAGGTATGGTACTGCGCAACAAGATGCAAGCAATTCCTCTCACGCACCTGCCCACGCTGGAACACCTGGAGGTGCGCGGCAGACGCGTGCTGCTGCGGGTGGATTTCAACGACGGCGGCGCAGCCGAAGGCGCCAGCGCCATCCCCCACCGCCTGGAAGCGAGCTTGCCCACGCTGCAATGGTTGCTGGAACGCGGTGCCCGGGTGGGGATTCTCACCCACCGCGGCCGCCCGCAAGGGCGCGTGGTGCCAAGCCTTTCCACCGCGCCGTTGGCTGCGGCCCTCAGTCCACTGGTGGGTCAGCCGATTGGCTTTGTGCCCGATTGCATTGGCCGCGTGGCTCAGCAAGCCATGGCCGACCTGGCGCCCGGCGCGGCGGTGATGCTGGAAAACACCCGCTTCCATTTGGGCGAGCAATTGAACCAGGCCCCGTTTGTGGCCCAGTTGGCCCAG
The DNA here is from genome assembly GCA_020249005.1 of Alphaproteobacteria bacterium. Lineage (GTDB taxonomy): Bacteria > Pseudomonadota > Alphaproteobacteria > UBA2136 > UBA6156 > JADCGN01. The sequence continues at coordinate 1,689 of JADCGN010000008.1, read as the reverse complement.
GTGGGTGAAATGTTGGTGAATGACGCCTTTGCCTGCGCCCACCGCACGCAGGCCAGCACCAACGGCTTGGCGGCCTTGCTGCCAACCGCGTTGGGGCGGCAGTTTGTGCAGGAGTTGCGCTGGCTGGAACAGTGGCGCACCGCACCCGCGCCGCGGGCAATGCTGGTGGGCGGCAATGCGGTGCTGCCGAAATTGGAGCTGCTGCAGCATTGCTTAAGCGGCACGGCCAAGGCGGAAATTTTGCTGCTGGGCGGCGTGGTGGGGCAGACCTTTTTGGCGGCGAAGGATCTGCACCTGCGCCAAAGCCTGATCGAATTCGGTGCGGTGGAAAGCGCGCGCAGCCTGTTGGCGGAAGCCGGCGTGCTGGGGTGCCGGGTGCATCTGCCGCGCGACTTTGTGGTGGCCGACCGCGCCACCCCGGGGTTGGTGGCGGGCGTGCGCAAACCCCACCAGCTGGAACCGAATGAAACCGCGCAGGATTTGGGCCCGCAAACCGTGGCGGTGTGGGAAAGGATTCTGCAGGACACCCCCAGCGTGTTGTGGTTCGGCAGTGTGGGAGTGTGGCAGCAAGCGGCCTTTCGGGCCGGGTTGGAAGCGCTGGCCAAGGCGCTGTTGGCGCGGCAGCGGCGCCAGCCGGGCGTGGTGTTGTTGGCGGGAAATGGGCTGTTGCAGGCGCTGACCGCCGGCGGCCTGGCCGCGCCGTTGGCGGCGGCCGGGATTGCGCTTTCTACCGGTGGGGGCGCCTTGCAGCAGGCGCTCACCAGCCATTCGCTGCCGGGCGTACAGGCCGTGGCCCGGCCAGCCAAACCCTAAGCAAGGCGCCCCCCTTCGGCAGAAGGGGGGCAGTTTCCGTAAAGTAGAGGCGGGCGGTTACGCGGCGGTGGGCAGGAAATCCCGCAGGTCTAACCCCCGGCTTTCTTGCTGGTTCCAGCTGCGCAGCACCCAGCCTTCGCGGCCATCGTGCAGCAGGTCAACCCGCAGGGTTTCGCCGTCGTCGCTGCATTGGTAACGGGCGACGATCCCTGGGCGTTCGGCCACCAGCGCGGGTTGGAACCGTACCACGGGGGCAAAACCGTGGGCCTTGAGGGCGGGTAAGAGTGCCGCCTTAAAAGCTTTGGCGGTGGGCAACGCCCGAACGTCGGGCTGCCCCGGGACACCGCACAGGGCATCGATGGCCCGGGCGGCTCGACGAAGCTTTTGGGTATGTTGGGTGGTTTGTGGCGACTTTTTTGCCGTAGCCGTCATCGCGAGGGTTCCGTTCGTGAGAGAAGACTCCTGGGACGAACGCAGAAACGCAACGAAACAAAGTGGGGGATTGTACCCTTAGATCATGCGAATGTCAAGTTTTGTATACTAGAATGGGATTTCGTCGTCGAAGGGGGCTTCGGCGGAGATCTTTTTCGGCGCTACACTGGGGGTGGGGGCCATGCTGCTTTGGCGCGGTTGGCTGTCGCCGTAGCTGCCGCCGCTGTCGCCGTCGCGCGGGCCGCCCAGCATGGTGAAGTTATCCACCACAATTTCATACTGCGTGCGCTCTTGGTTTTCCTTATCGGTCCACTTGCGGCTTTGGATGCGCCCTTCCACGAACACGCTCTTACCCTTTTTCAGGAATTTTTCGGCAATTTCGGCCTGCTTGCCGAACATCACCAGGCGATGCCATTCGGTGTGCTCGTCGCGCTGGCCGGTGGC
>JADCGN010000079.1 GCA_020249005.1 Alphaproteobacteria bacterium | reverse complement strand
GGGCCCTGGCGATGCTGATGGCGACCATTGGGATTTTGATTTATGTCTGGTTCCGCTTTGAACTGCGCTACGGTTTGGGGGCGATTTTTGCCTTGGTGCACGACACCATTCTCACCATCGGCGTCATGAGCCTGCTGCAAACTGAGGTGACGTTGACGGTATTGGCCGCGATCCTGACCCTGATCGGTTACAGCCTGAACGACACCATCGTGATTTTCGACCGCATTCGCGAAAACCGCCAACGTTACCCCAACCAGCCGCTGACCGAGGTGTTGAACCTGAGTGTCAACCAAACCATGGCGCGCACCATCATGACGGTTTCCACCACGCTACTGGTGCTATTGTGCCTGTTTTTCTTTGGCGGCGAGGTGATTCATGACTTCAGCATGGTGCTGATTGTCGGCATTTTGCTTGGCACTTACAGCAGCGTGTTTGTGGCCAGCCCGGTGTTGTTGCTGCTGGAAGAGTGGTACCAAAAAATGGCCAAAGAGCGCGCCGCGCGCGAGGCAGCAAGTTAAACCCTGGAGAAAGAAATCGCCGTGATTAAGCCCGATACCTGGATTCGTACGCAAAGCCAAACCAAAGGGATGATTGAACCGTTTCATGAGGGGCTTAAGCAAGAGGGGGTGATAAGCTACGGGCTTTCATCTTACGGTTACGATGCCCGTCTGGCCCCCGAGTTTAAGGTGTTCACCAACGTGAACAACGCCATGGTCGACCCTAAAAACTTTGATGAAAAAGCCTTTGTGAGCATGACCGGGGATGAATGCATCATCCCGCCCAACAGCTTTATTTTAGGGCGTACGCTGGAATACTTCCGTATCCCGCGCGACGTGCTGGTGGTGTGCCTGGGCAAGAGCACCTATGCGCGCTGCGGGATTGTGGTGAACGTGACTCCGCTGGAGCCCGAATGGGAAGGCCACGTGACGCTGGAGCTTTCCAACACCACGCCGCTGCCCGCCAAGGTTTATGCCAACGAAGGGGTGTGCCAGTTCCTCTTTTTAGGCGGCGACGGCCAATGCGAAACCAGCTACAAAGACCGCAAGGGCAAATACCAAGGCCAGCAGGGCATCACGCTGGCCCGGATGTATAAGTAGCTTGGTTTGGTCATCCCTGCGCAGGCAGGGATCTCGTCGGATGGTTGACCCTGCACGAGAAAAAGCAGATAACTTCCGTGTTGAATAAGAACCCTGCCGACGCAGGGATGACAAGGAGGATTATCATGACCATAACCTACGCCGCCCGCAGTGAATTCAAGCCCACCGGGCTGATTGGGATTTCCGACAAGCAAATTGAGGTGCACTGGAAGCTGTACGAGGGCTACTGCACGCAGACCAACCAGCTGATTGAGCAACTGAAAGCGATGCGCGAAGGCGGGGAAGGGGGCAGTGCGCTGTACGCCGACCGCCGCCGCCGCTGCGCCTTTGAAATGTGCGGGATGCTGGTGCACGATTACTACTTCGGCAACCTGAAGGCGGGCGTGAACGACGGCGTGGCCAAAGAGTTTAAGGCGCTGGTGGCCGCCAAGTTCGGCAGCTATGAAACTTGGCTGGCCGATTTTAAAGCCGCCGGGCTGACCCGCGGCGTGGGCCACGCGATTTGCTACTTCGACCCGATCACCGGCGACGTGAACAACCACTTCATTGAAATGCACAGCGAAGGCCATATGCCCGGCTACCAGGTACTGCTTTCCATGGACGTGTGGGAGCACGCCTTCCTGATCGATTATCTGCCGGCCGAGCGCGGCAAGTACATCGACGCCTTCATGGCCAACGTGAACTGGGAGGTGGTGGAAGCCCGCACCCAGGCTTGCCGCGGTGGTTTGGCCAGCCCGCGCTTTGTGAAGTAGGGAATTTAAATTCCTCCCTCATCCCGGCGTAGGCCGGGATCCACGCCAAGGTTGCAGCGTGGATGGCGGCCTTCGCCGCCATGAGGAGAGAGGCTTGGCTTGATATGGAAATTTTGCTGCAACTTTGGTGGCTTATCCCCACCACATTTTTCACTGGTGTGCTCACCGCCGTCACCGGGGCGGGCGGCGGTGTGTTGTTGCTGGGCCTGATGGGCCTGGCGTTGCCGCCCACCGCGGTGGTACCGGTGCACGGCGCCGTGATGCTGTGGCAAAACGCCAGCCGCTTAACGATGCTCTACCGCCTGGTGGATTGGCGTTTTGTGGGCTTGGTGGCGCTGGGCAGCGTGGTGGGTGCTGTATTGGCCGGGCCGGTGGCGGTGCACCTCAACGAAACCGCCATGCAGGTGGTGCTGGGGTTGGGGCTGTTGTACCTGGTCTGGGCGCCCAAACCGCAGGGCGAAGTGCTGCCCTGGATTCCTGCGCGCTTGAAAACCGTGGGGCTGGCCTTGGTCACCAGCATGGTGACGATGATCATCGGCGCGGCCGGGGTATTGTTTGCGGCGATTCGGCGCCGCAGCGGACGCGCCAAGGAGGCGGTGCTGGCCGACCAATCGGCGATTATGCTGCTGCAACACGGCCTGAAGGTGGGGGTGTTTGGGCTGTTCGGCTTTGCCTTTGGCCCGTACCTGCCGTTGCTGGCGGCGATGGCGCTGGCCGGGTTGGTGGGCACATGGGTGGGCGTCAACGTTTTGCGGAAAATCAGCAACGCGTGGTTTGACCACGCCTTCCGGTTGGTGGTGAGCATTGTGGCAGGCATCTTGCTGGCGCGGGCTGCTGGGTTTTAACATCGGGGTATGAACAAGAACCTCTTTGCCTTGGCCGCGGGCGGACTGCTGCTGGCCACTGTGGCGCAAGCCCAAGCTCAAACCCAAGGCGCGGGCATGACCACCCGTGAGTTGAACCAAACGCTCTCGCGCTACGATGCCATCATTGCGCGGATGGAAGCCCAGAACGAGCGTCTGATGGGCGAATTGCGTTCGCTGCAACGCGAGCAAGACCGCGTCACCAAGTTGGTGGAAAGCCAACAAGGGCAAATTCAGCAAGGGATTGACGGCCTGCAGGAGTTTAAGAACACCGAAATCGAGAACATCCGCGCCAGCTTTTGGGGCAGCGGCAAGCGCGACTGCAAAGACCTGGGCGTCAAGCACCAGCAGATTAAGGTGACGATGAGCCCGGACGGCAGCGAAAGCGTGCGCTTCCTTTGCTTTGATGGCAAACCGTTGTTGTTGGGGGCGGAAAAGTTCGTGGTCGGGCGGTAACCAAGCTCCGTCACCAGCCAAAAGAGCCCCGCAGGGGCCCTTTTGGCTGGTGTGCCGTTAGATTCCCAACAACCGGTTCAACAACCCTTTGTCGGCCTTTTTGCGGGGGGCACGGCTGATCTTTTCCTCGCTGCTGTCGCCTGCCACCTTGGCGACCGCCACGGGAGTGAGATCGCGGTCGGTGTCGGCTTGCTGCTTCAGCGCAAACGAGGCCTTGGATTTGCTCGGGGCAGG
>JADCGN010000078.1 GCA_020249005.1 Alphaproteobacteria bacterium | reverse complement strand
GGCGATGTGCGCGCCGATCAGCCACAACTCGCCCTTGCTGAAGCTGGCGTAGGCTTCGTTTAGCTGCCCCCCGCCGGCCCGCAGGCTCTTCACTTCGGGGCCGGTCAGCACCAAGCCCGCCTCGTAAAACTCCAGCAATTCGTACTGATACCGCGCGCGGCGGTTTTCACAAATCGGGGGCGGGCCTTTGGCGTTGCTCATCTTATGCCATTATCGGTTCAAGGGGCTTGGGTTTCCTTGCAGGATCAAGAGACTCTGGAGGCCGGAGTGGGATTTGAACCCACGAATCACGGTTTTGCAAACCGCTGTGTTAAGCCACTTCACCATCCGGCCCTGGGCTGTTCCTTACCCTATTCCGCCCCGCCTTGTAAACGGCTGGCCGGAAAATCGCCGCATGGCGCCCCCACCGTGGCGCTGTGGGTGGCCCACCAAGCCGCCCAGCCCTTCACGTGGGTGGTGCCGGGCACCACCTGGGTGTGCCGACAACCAGCCACCGTTTCGGCCGCCATCCTGGCTGCCAGCGGGGCAGGAATGGTGGTATCCTTGGCCCCCCACAGCATCGTCAGGCTTAAATCGCGCCGGGGGGTGGGCCACGGCGCCACCTCAAGCGCGGGCACCCGGTGGTGGCGGTTGATGAGGTTGGGGTTAAGGTTTCCCGCCACCGTAACCACCACCGGCACCTGCGGCAGTTGCTGCGCCACGCCATAGGCCACCCAGGCGCCGCCGCTGAACCCCACCAACCGCTCGACCTGCCCACCGGTTAGCTGCGCTACCAGCTTGGCATAGTCGGCCTGCACGCTGGCGGTAAAGCGTTGCGTGGTCCACACCGGCGGGGTGCATAGGGCGGTTGGGCTCACCCACTGGCACGGCCGCCCCAAGTACAGCACGGGGGCCGTGCTGGTATCGTTTTGCGCCAACTGTAACCCCACCGGTTGGAATGGCGTGGGGTTAAGACTGGGGCGGCCTTGGGCAGTGAAGGCGTTGCCGTCACCTTCCACGTACACGCGCCAGGGCCCTGGTCCGGCCCGCCAAGCATAGGCCACGGGGGCCCCAGCCACCACCGCCTGCCCCTGCTGCCATGCGGGGTTGTGCGCCAACTGCACCCCCAACCCACGCGGCGCCGCTTGACATGCGGCCAAAGCGCCACAGAGCATGAGCCAACCGCCGCAGCGGCCATACCCCTTGAAATGGTGAGAAAAGAAGGGTTTTACGCGGACGAGCACAAGCCCAGCCTACCGGGTGCGATTTGACACCGTCAAGCGGCCTTCGCCAAGCTACGGCCATGGTTCGTTCAGTCCGCGCTCTTTCCTCGTCACTTAGCCTCTGCCTGGGCTGCACCGTGCTGGCGCTGCCGGCTTTGGCCCAACAAATCAACAGCGGCGTAGACACCGCCACCATCTTCACCAGCAACAGCGAACCCGCTAGCCGCGAACAAACCTTTACCGGCACCGCGCGTTGGGCCGTCAGCAGCGGTCCGGCGGTGGAAATTTCCAACACCGGGCCGGCGGTCATCAATGTGCAAACAGGCGCGATTGTGAGTAGCTCGGCCGCCACCGGGACGATTGTGACGCGCGGCTTCAACGCGCTGACCGGGGTTACCATCAATAACAGCGGCAGCATCATCAACAGCGCTGGCTCCAATGCCATTTCGGCCACCGCCACCACCGCTGCCGGGGCCACCGTCCCAGTTACCATCAACAATACCGGCAGCATCATCGGCGGCATCTTCACCGGCAACGGCAACGATCTGGTGAGCAACACCAACGGCGTGATTATCGGCACGGTGGATTTGAACGATGGCACCAACACCATCAGCATCAATGGGGGCGCGCTCACCGGCAACGTCACCACCGGCGCGAATAACGATACCTTCAGCATCACCAACGGCGGGTTGGTCACTGGCGCCGTGAACCTGGGCAACGGCAACAACATCGCCACCATCAACAGCAGCACACTGAACGGCAGCATCCTGATGGGCACCAGCGGCGGCAGCACCCTGACCCTCACCAACGGGGTGGTGAGCGGCAGCATTAACTTGGGCAGCGGCAACGGCGACGTACTGAACATTTCCGGCACCCAACCCTTCACCACGCGCGGCACCATTGCGGGCGCCGATACCGTGAACATCTCCGCCAGCACGGTTAACGTACGGCATACCCTGAGCGATATCGCAGCCTTAGGCATTGAAACCGGCAGCCGCGTGAACGTGAGCCAAAGCCTGACCATGAGCACCACCGGTGTGCTGACCAACCGTGGTACGCTGAACCTTGGCGCCGGCACCGTCCTCACCGCGCCCACCGTGAACTTCACCAATGGTGGCCGCCTGGTGGTGGATGTGGCCAGCAGCACCAGCTTTGGCCAGTTGGTGGTGAGCGGCGGCGGGATGACGGCCGCCAGCTACACCATTAACCTGAGTGGCGCCGGTTACATCGCCAGCGGCACCACCATGACAATTGTTGACGCCAACGGTGCCTCCACCCTGGCCGCCAACAGCCTCACCAACAATGGCCAACAAGGGGTGCACAGCTTCCTGCTGGGGCTGGTGAACGGCGGTACCGACGTGCAGTTGACGATTCAGCGGGTTTCTACCAGCAGCCTGGTGGGAGACATCGGCGGCAAGAACGCGGCCGACCGTTTGGAGGTGCTGGGTAACAGTGTTAGCGGCGAACTCCAGACCGTGCAAAGCGCCATCACCAACGCCACCACTGCTGGTCAAGTGGCCGCGTTGGCCGAGTCACTCACGCCCGGCATCGATGGCTTGGGCGCCGCCACCTTGGGGGTGACCCAAGCGGCGGGTGTGCAGATTTCCAACCGCCTGGCCAGCCTGCGTACCGGCGAGTATGGCCAGGGCGTGGCCACCGGCATGGGCCTTACCAGCAACCACGTATGGCTGGAAGGGTTTGGCAATAAGCAAACCCAAGATGACCGCAGCACGGGCCCTGGGTTTGAAGCCACCGGCTATGGCGCCACTTTTGGCGTGGATTCCGATGACTTGGTGGACGGCGCCAACGTGGGCGTGGCTTTTAGCTACGGCAAGAGCACAGTGGAAGGCAACGGGGGCAACCGCGCGGAGGCCGACGTCACCAACTATCTGGCCAGCCTCTACGGCAGCACCATTTATGACAGCGGAATTTTCCTTAACACCCAACTGACCGGTGGCTGGAACGAGTACGACCTGACCCGCACCATCGGTGCCGGAGTTGGCAAAGCCACCGCCACCACCAACGGCTGGCAAGCGGCGGCCAAGGGTGAGGTGGGCTTCGACTTGTCCATCGGCAACCTGACCATCACCCCCGTGCTGGGCGTGCAGGCCACCTACCTGAATGTGGATGGTTACACCGAACAGGGCGGCGGCAATGCCGGGTTGACCGTGAAAACCGAAGCCATGTCCACCGTCGATAGCAGCGCCGGGATCCGTGCCGCCTACACCGTGGCGTTGGCCGACGGTAGCACCATCCGCCCGATGATCCGGGCCAGCGCGGTCAACCGCAGCGGGGATAAGGCGCTCAATACCACCAGCCAGTTCCGGGGCGGTGGCGCAGCCTTTAAAACCCCCGGCGCCGAAACCGACAGCAGCGCCGTGGTGCTGGGGGCCGGATTGCTCATCGCCACCGCCGGCGGCACCGATTTCACCGCCGATTATGACGCGGAAATCCGCAGTTCCAGCATCAACCACGTGTTTAAGTTGAAGTCGCGAATTCCGTTCTAGCGACAACGCCGAAAAAAGAGTGTATAAGCCACCAGCCAATGGTGGCTTTTTTACGGAGATCGACATGAATTCTCTGACACTCTCTCCCACGTGGATCCCCACGCGGGCACACCTGCTTTTGGGCCTGCTGGCCGCCACGCTGGTGGTGGCCAGCGGCTGGGCCGACCGAGCCCAGGGCATTCCCTTCACCCTGCAGATGATTCCGGTGCTCGCCATCGGGCTGCTGTTCTCGCCGCGTCAGGCGATGGCAACGGTGCTGGGGGCCGCCGCCTTCATGGCCTTGACCATCAGCGCCCCGCGGATCTTCTTCACCGGCGGTTTCATGCTGGGGTGGGTGCTGGCGGTGGGCCTGATGGCCTGGCTGCTGCGAGGCCAGCGGGATGGTTCGCACCAAGGCTTCGGTGCCCTCTGGCGTGCTGTGGCGGCGGGCAGCCTGGGCTACGGCCTTACTTGGCTGTGCGGCTGGGCCTGGCTGGCTTACGGTGCCCCGCAATTCGGTGCCACCAAAGCCTGGGCGGTGGGCGTTGCGCCCTTCCTGCTCGGGGCCCCGCTGAAGTTGGCGGCCGCCGTGGCGGTGGCCATGGCGCTGCAACCGCGGTTGCGGCGCTTCCAATAAACGATACGACAGGGCGACCCTCCAGGCCGCCCCGTTTCGCTGAATTTGACGCGTACCTGAAACTCCGGTAAGGCCGACAGTTGCCATGTCCACCCATACGGGTGAACAGCAACATCTTGTCCAAGGAGGACCTTTTCCATGAACGATGACATCGCCACCCGCGTCAAAAAAGTGGTCATCGAACACTTGGGGGCCGACCCTGCTCTGGTAACAGAAGAGGCCGGCTTCATCGAAACCCTCGGCGCCGACAGCCTCGACACCGTCGAGCTGGTGATGGCGTTCGAGGAGGCATTCGGCGTCGAAATCCCGGACACTGAGGCCGAAAGCATCAAGACGGTGGGCGACGCCGTTCGGCTGCTCGAGGCCAAGCTCAACCCCCCGGCGTAAGCAGGCGCAACTCTGCCACGCGTTCAAGGCGGCCCCGCGCGGGCCGCCTGTTTTATTTCAACCGATGAAACCGGGCGTGCACCTGGCCCTGGCGGCGTTCCAGCTGCGCCACGCCAAAGATGTCGCCCTCCAGCTGGCGGCGCAGAATCTGCATCGCGCTTTCGGCCGTGTCGCCATTCAGCATCACCCGGTTGATCACCGCATCCAGCGCCGCGGCCGGGCTGTTGGCGTGGATGGTGGCCATGCTGCCGGAATGTCCGGTGTTGATGGCGCTGCAAAAGGTGAAGGCGTTTTCCTTGCGGATTTCCCCCATGATGATGCGGTCGGGCCGCAAGCGCAGCGTGGCGTTCAACAGCTCGTTCACCGCCGCCACCCGCCCGCCCTCCTGCCCCTTGGCGAAGTTGGCGAACAGGAAGTGGCAGACGTTGTCCTGGTTAAATTTCAGCTCCGGCACATCTTCCAACACCACCAGGCGCTCATGCTCCGGGATGTACTTCATGCAGGCGTTCATGAAGCTGGTCTTCCCGGTACCCGTCCCGCCGGAAATCAGGATGGTTTGCTGGCCCTGGATGGTTTCAATCAGCAGCTGGCGTTCGGCATCGTCCATCACGTAGCCGGTTAAGTCCCACTCGCGCACGTTGGCCAAACGCACGGCGAGCGAAAAATACCGCGCATTCTGTTGCCCCGCCACAAACTGGGCGCGGTGGCCACCCGGCAGCTTCACCGAAAGAATCGGGTTGGCCATGTTATACGTCTGCCCGGTCCGTTCGGCGAGCAGGTTCATGATCGCCATCAGGTTGGTGATTTCGAGCGTCGGGTCCTCATAGAACGTCCAGGTGCCGTCGTATGCCTCAAACCCCAGCTGGCCGGGGCGGTTAATCACCAGTTCCTTCTTGCCCGCAATCTTGTCGGGGCTCAGCCAGTTCAACAACGGCGCCGCCAACACCTTCTCTTGGGGCGAAAGAATCAATTCCTGGCGTTCTTGCATGGGGGCCATTCTTGTTGTGTTAGGCTCACGCTAGCGGGAAAGGGTGGGCACCTCAAGCGGCTTTTGCGCAATCGTGTGCCGATACCACAAGGCCAAGTTGAGCAAATACCACACATGCTGGCCGCGCCGCTGCGCAAACAGGCGCACCACCGCGGGCCAGTGCAGCAGCCCCGTTTCGGCGCAGAATTCTTCCAGCACCTGCCGGGCATACTGGCCGTACGTCTGCAGCACCCAATCGTTCAGCGGCATGCCCAGGCCCTGCTTGCGGCGGTTGAGAATTTCTGCCGGGAGCACGGCCGCCAGGCAGCGCTTCAGCAAATGTTTTTTATTGCCGCCTTTGGCGCGCAGGGGTTCGGGGGTGTTGAGCACGGCGGCAATCAGCACATGGTCCAGCAACGGTACGCGCAGTTCCAGCGCGGTGGCCATGGTGGTTTTGTCGGTGCGCATCAGCAGCTGTTCGGGCAGGCGCAACTGCAGTTCCAGCCAGGTGCACCAGTTCCAAAAACCGCGTTGTGCCAATGGCTTGGCGGCAAAGCGGGCGGCATAGGGCGCGATGGTGGCAAAGCTGCTGCGGGTGGCGAGGCTTTGCAACTTCGGCCCCAGCAACTGCTGCTTTTCCCAGGCGGTGAAGGCTTCGGCACCGCCCCAAAAAATCGGTTCCCCCGCCCCGCCGCGGCGCAGGTATTCCACCCAAAATTTGTGCCCCTGCCCGGCCAGCACCAACAGGCGGTAGCCTATCCGCTTCAACCAACGCGGCACCGGCCAACGGTTCCAGCGTTCCAAGGTGGCAAATTTCAGCCAGTCGCCGTAGCCGATGAAAACCTCATCGCCCCCTTCCCCGCCTTGGCAGACTTTCAACCCCGCCTTGGTAGCCGCCTTGGCCAGCAAGTACACCGGTAAAGCGGCCGGATCGGCCACCGGTTCATCCTGCAGCGCAATGAAGGCCGGCAAGGTTTCTAAAAACTCGGCCTCGCTGAGGCGCACGGTGGTGTGGGCGCTGCCGATGCGCTGGGCCATCCGTTCGGCATAGGGCGTTTCATCGGGCCAGCTGGGGTAGTTGGCATCGGGGCCAATTGCAAAGGTTTGCAGCTTGCCCTTGGCGGTGTGCCCCCCCACCAAAGCCGCCACGGCACTGCTGTCGATCCCCCCGCTTAAAAACACCCCCACCGGTACGTCGGCCGCCTCCTGGCGCAACGTCACGCTCTGGCGCAGCAGCGGCTCCAAGTGCGCCACCCAGGCGTCCTCGGTTTGCGGCAATTGGTTCGCTTGGGCATACAACCTGGCCGCGTCCAGCGCATCCCAATACCGGTGGGTTTCCACCCCGGCGGCGGTCACCTTCGCCCAATGGGCGGCAGGCAGCTTGTTCACCCCGGCCAACAGCGTGCGCGGCGGCGGCACCATCAGAAAACTTAGGTAATCATGCAGGGCGACCTCATCCACCACGCGTGGCACGCGGCCATCGGCCAGCAGCGCCTTAATTTCCGAACCGAACAGCATCGTGCCATCGGGCAGCGTGGTGTAGTACAGCGGCTTTTCCCCGGCACGGTCGCGCGCAAAATAAAGCTCTTGCTTGGCGCCATCCCACAGCGCCAGCGCAAACATGCCGCGCAAATAGGCCAGGCAGCCGGGCATGCCCCATTGGCGGTAGGCTTTAAGAATCACTTCCGTATCGGAATGGCTGGTTTGCCAGTCGGTATGCCCCAGGCCCACCAAGGTTTCGCGCAGTGCCGCATGGTTGTAAATTTCACCGTTAAAAATCAACGCCACCTCATGGCCGGATTGGCCCTCCACCATCGGCTGGTTGGCGGCGGTGGAAAGGTCGATGATCGCCAGCCGCCGGTGGCCGAAGCTCACCTGCCCAGCGCCGTTGGCCCAGCTCTGGCCCCCGTCGGGGCCACGGTGGGCCAAAACTTCGCGCAGCGGCAGCACGCTGTCGGCCGTCAGCCCGCCGCGTGGTTGATAGACCCCGGCAATCCCACACATCGCTTAATGCCCCTCCGTCAGATAATCCCGGCGTGGCGGTACCCCCCGCAGCACAGCCCCATACAACCGCGCCAACGCCAACGGTGCGCGTAGCCCCAACTGCAGCACTTTACCGAACGCCCGGCGCTGTAGCAGCGGGCCTAAGGTTTCGTACTGAATCGTCAACCAGCCGCGCAGCAACAGCACGGGCCACGGCACGCCGCCCGCATGCGCGACGTTTTTCACAAAAGAGGGCAAATAGCTCTCCCGTTCGGCCAACCGCGGCCAGGTTTTGCTGGTGAGCCCACCCGGAGAAAGCGTGTAAAGCGCCGCCGGTTCGGGCAGCACGGCAAAGCCCATGCCGGGGTTGGCGGCCAAGGCCGCATGCCAGCACTCCCAATCCAGGCTGTAGCGGGCATCGGCGCGGAAGCCGCCGCCGCGTTGCAAGCAATCCCGCCGCGCCACCACGGTGAGGATCCCGATAAACCCCCGGTAAAAGTATTGCAGCCGGGGATTACCATGACGGTTCAGCCAATCGGTGCGGCGGCTGATGGCTGCGCAATCCTGCAGCACCTGGGTTCCGTTTGGCGCCACCGCCCAAAAGTTGCTGGCCACGAATCCGAGGCTGGGATCGGCCGCCAACGCCGCCACACTCTGTGCCAAATGGGCGGGTAACCAGGCGTCATCGGCATCCAGGAAGGCCACCAATTCACACCGCGTTGCGGCCAGCGCACGGTTACGGGCCGCCCCAGCACCTTGGTTTTTCGATTGAAACACAACCTTCAACAGAATGCCCTGATACACCCCACCCAGGCTGCGCAGATACGCTTGGGTGGCCGGGTCGGGGCTGGCGTCATCCACCAACCAAATTTCGTCGGGGCGGCGGGTTTGCGCGGCGATACTGGCCAGCGCGGCCGGCAGCGTGGCTGCACTGTTGTAAACCGGAATGATCACCGCAAGCTTCACCCCCCCACCCTAGCAAAGCTGGCCCCGCGGGGCCAGCTGAGTAATACGGATAACTGCCCGCTTCTTACACCTTGTGCTGGGTGGAGTAGGCCTTGTTGGAAAGGATGAACTGCACCCCGCTGCGGGCTGCGCTATCGATCAGCACCGGCGCCTTCAGGTTGGCGGTGAGGTAGTAGTTTTCCCCTGCATCATAGAGCGTCAGGATGGTCAGAAACTGGGTGCTCCCGGTGCCCAGCTTGGTTTCGGCCAAGGCTTCGGCCTTGTCGGCCTCGGTCAGGCCAATCCCCAGGGCCTCTGGGTCGGCCACCAGAAAGGCAATGGCGGGCTGGTTCACGCACTGCATCAGCAGCAACGGGCTACCTTCCACATTGGGCAACTTGGCCAAGCCGAACTGGGTGCAATCGCGGAAACCGAACAGGCCGTGCGGAAAGGTCAGCAGCCGGTCGCCGCGCAGCGTCACTTCACCAAAGCGGGTGCTGAAGGTCAGCTGCTCGGCGTGCGGGTTGGCGTCGGAGTGCAGTTCGTCGGCGCGGTGGGTGGTCATGCTTCGTGCTTGCGTTTCAGTTGTCGGTTGAACGGCGGCGCGGGTGGCCTGGGTCATGGTCATGCGGTTGGGCTTTCTTGTTGCCCAAGTTACTTGCAGACTTTGTGCCAACCTTCGGCTGCCCCAACTTACCCAAGGCCGCCTGTAAGCCCGCCTGATTGCCGGGCAACGCCGCCGCCGCTTGGTTTTCCGCCTGAATTTTGGCAAAAAGTTCCTGCCGGAACACGGTGTTGCCAGCTGGGTATTCAAACCCCAATTTCACCCGGCCACCCCGGATTTCCAGCACGCGCACCTCAATGGTGCCATTGACCATAATGGCCTCCCCTTCGCGGCGGGTGATCAGCAACATGGCACCAGGTATGCACAACGGCGCCGCGCTTGTCTACCCGCGCGGCCTACGCGGGCAGCACTCACCGCAGGAAGTCGAGCAGCGTCAGGCCGTTGATCCGGGTGATCAGCGCACTACTGGCTTCCAGCGTGGCCTGCTGTTGATTCACCCGCATGATCGCTTCACTCACATCCACCTTTTCCAAACTGTCCAGCTGGTCTTTCAGGAAGGTTTGTTGGGTTTCGTGGCGTTCCTTCACCAGATCCAGGGTGTTGATCTGCCCGCCAACCCGCCCCAGCAAGGTGGAAATCCCCGTCTTGGCTTGGTTAAGCGCGCTCACCGCGTTGTCGATTTCCGTTACGTTGTTGGTTTGCAGCCCCTGCCAGAGCGCTTCAAGTCCTGCTTTCAAGTTGGCCAGGGCCGGGTCATTGCCCAGCACCCCATATTCCAACGTGGTGCCATTGCCTGTCATAATCGCCGGCAATTGGTTATCGCCCTGATAATAGGTGGTTGGCACCGGCGCCCCAGGGAAAGAGGTGGCAGCGGCATTGGTGTTGGTCGGTGCCGTTTGGCCATTGCTACCGCTGAACAGGTAGGCGCCGTTGTATTGCGTCTTGAACAACGTGTAAAAGCTTTCGGCCATGCTCTGCGCCTTCGGCGCCAAGGTTTGGCGGGTGTTGGCACTGTTTTCGTTCCGCCCCAGGGTGGCGGTACTGATGGCATCTCCAATCAGGTCGGAAAGTTGCTGCAGCGCCCCTTCGGTGGCCTTCACCGTATTGCTGGCGTTGGTCAGGTTGCCCAAGTAGATGTTGGTGCGCTCCTGCACATCGCGTAGTGTCAACACCCGGTTGGTGTCGGCATCGAAATCACTCACGCGCTGGGCCTTCAGCCCGGTGCTCACCTGGTAGCTGGCCAGCGAAAGCCCTTGGCTGGCATTCTGCAGCGTACGCAACGTGGTTTGGTTTTGAAAGTAGGTGGCGATCCGGCTCATGACTTAGACTTTCTCTGCGGCAAACGCTTAGCGAACAATGTTCACCAACTCTTCCAACAGTTGGTCGGTGACGGAAATGATCCGCGCACTGGCCTGGAAGCTGTTTTGATACACCAACATTTGCGCCAACTCCTCGTTGACGTTCACCCCACTTACCTCGCTGCGCAGTTGCTCCAGCTGCGTGCTGACGTTGGTGGTGAAGGTCACGCGGTCCTTGGCGTCGTTGATCACCACGCTGAGGTTGCTCACCATTTGGGAGGCGTAGCCGCTCACCGTGGTGGTTTGGGGGCCCAAACCACCGGCGGCGCCGTAGCCGAGCTTAATGTCGGCCAAGCCCGCCAACGCTAACATGTTGCGGTTATCCAGGTTGGAAAGCCCGCCGTCGTTGCTGCGCATCCGCGCGGTTGGAAGCAGCTCGGGGTTGGTGATGAACTTGTCGTCGATCGCAAAGTCTGACGCTGTCGTCCCGGTGAGAATGTTATTCATCCCCAATACCCCCAACGGGTTGTTGGTGCCTGTCCCCGCATTCGCCAACACTACGTGTTGGTTGGGGTTGGCGGCCTGAATTTGCAAATACGGGCGACCGCTGGGGTCGACCAATGCCGTGGCCGTCACGCCATTGGTGCCCCCCAAGGCCCCGTTGCCCACGGTGGCGTTGGAGTTAATCAGCGTGGCCAAATTGTTCAGCGAAAATGGCCCTGCGGCGGGCAGCGTAATGGCGGTGGTGGTGGTGGTGCTCACCACCGGCTGGCCCAGGCTGTTGGTGACCGAAAGGTGTAGCGTGCTCCCCGCCAGGCTGGCGAATTCGGGCAGGCTGTAGAGGTCGGTGGTGGTGGCGGGCACCCCCGTTAAGGTATTGCCGCTGGTCAGCGTCCGGACGGGGGGCACGCTGCTCCCTTGGCTGGCGATGCTGTTGAACTCGGTGCGGAAGGTGTCGGTAAACACCTCCAACTGCGCCTGCATATTCGGCACCAAGATGTCACGGGTGTCGAACAGTGCTTTAAACTTGCCGGTGGTCAGGGAGGTGGGCTCAATCGGCAGCTCGGTGTTGGAAAGCGTGCCATCCACCTGCACACTCTGCACCACCAATTTTTGGTAGGGCGTGCCTGGGCTGCGTTTTAGCTGCACATAACCGGCCTCATCCACCATGCGGCGGCCGTTTTCCAGCGTAATCCGCACCGCGCCGTTTTCACCGTTTTCTGAAACCTGGAGTTTAAATAGCTTGGCCAACTCTTTTATTTTGCTCTCGCGGGCGTCGCGTAAATCGTTGGCGTTACTGCCGTTGGCCAGTTGTAGGTTCAACCCCGCAACCTCAACGTTCAAGGCATGAATGTCTTTCAGCAGCTGGTTGGTGTTGTCAATTTCGGCGGTGACTTGGTTGTCGGCATCGGTGGCCGTAATCACCAAATCGCGGTGGATATCACGCACCGTGCTGGTGAGGAGGTCGACTTGCTGCACCACATTGCGCTTCAGCGCGCTGTTGGAAGGATCATTGGAAAGTTCGCTGACGCTTTTAAACACGTCACTGGCCACAGCCTCTAACCCACCCTGCGCACTGGAACCAGTAATGACCCCTTCCAGCGTATCCAGGTAAGTTTTGCGGGTTTCGGCATAGCTAAGATCACTTTGGGCGGCGGTGGCCCGCAGGTTGATGAACTTATCGCTAATGCGCTGAATGCCTGCCAGCTCGGCGCCATAACCAAACCCGTTGATCGACTTGGCACCGGCTTGGACAATCTGACGCGTAAAGCCAGGCGTATTGGCGTTCACCACGTTGTGCGAGACCGTCGCCAGGCTGGTCTGGGCGATATTCAGACCGGTCGTTCCAATCCGCAGGGCTGTGGTAAGGTTGCTCATACCCCCCTAGATGCACAAGGCATGCCAACCTTGCGGCCGGCTAGACCTCACGGGCCAACAAGCGGGTGGCCCCATCCACCTGGTACAGCGCACCGGTGGGGCCATAGAGCTGCGCCTTGGGGGTTTGGGCGTCCATCGCGTCCCGAATCGTCATCACCAAATCGGCGCGCACTTGGTGGGCGGCCTGCAGCATGGCGGCATTGGTGCGGGCGCTGTCCTGCAGCAGGCGGATTTCCGTTTCCAGCTGCAGGGCCTCGCGCTGGGCGGCCAGGTCGGTTTGCCAGGCGGCCCGGTTGGCGCGCGCTTCGGTCAGCAATTGCTCCAACCGCAAGGTGAGGCGCTTTTTATGCAGCAACCGCGCCTCGGTGGCCACGGTATCGGCGCTCACGCTGCCGCCGTTTTCTTCCAGCAGCACCGCCAGCAATTCGCGGCAGGTGGCGCGGGCTTCGGCCAGCTTTTTGCTAGCCTCGGTGGGCACCACCGGCCCCCGCGGCCGCGGCGGCAGCGGCAAGCGCCCATCACGCAAATTTGGTTGCGGTTGATTGTAATCACCGAGCGCCATAAGCTGCCTCCTGTTGCCGTAACAATTCCGTGTAAACCTTATCGCCCAGGCCAAAGCCGCCGTTTTTGGCCAGCGCTTTGCCCAGCTCGGTGTTCAGTTCCTGGCGGAACATTTGCTCACCAAAACCGCCGTTAAACTGTTCTGCTTCATTCTTGCTCTTCATCAGGTTGATGAACTGCGTAAGGTAAAAGGCTTCAAAGTTGGTCGCAACCTCGCGCGCCTTGGCCCGCTGGGTGGGGGTCAGGCTGCTACCGAGCGTTGGCGCGGTTGGGCTGGTACGCGGCTCCATGGTCGGCTCCTTACAGAATCACCAGCTCGGCCTGCAGCGCCCCCGCAGCCTTGATGTTTTGCAGAATTGAAATCACGTCACGCGGCTTCACCCCCAAGGCATTCAGTCCGCTCACCAAATCGGCCAGATTGGCCGTACCGTTCAGCACCGTAAACTTGCCCTCGTTCGGGTCATCGTTAATGCGCTTGATGGTGCTTTTCGGCGCCACCACGGTTTGCCCCGCCACGTTGAAGCTCAGCGGCTGGCTGACCGAAGTGTCTTCGGTAATCGTGATCGTCAGGTTGGCGTGGCTGATGGCCACCGGCGCAATCCGCACGTCTTCCCCCATCACGATCGTCCCGGTCTTTTCATCAATCACCACCCGCGCAGCCGTGCTGGGCTCCACTTTAATGTTCTCGATTTTCTGGATCAACGCCGCCAGTTCCGGTTGGTAACGGACGGGCACGCTCACCCGCACCATCGCGTTGTCGCTGGTCACCGCCAGTTCTTCCTTTAGCGTGGCATTGATGGCATCTTTGAGCCGCATCGCGGTGGTAAAATCGGGCTGACGCAGCACAAACTTCAGCTCCTGGCCCAACTGCGAAAGCTCAAAGCCGGTTTCGCGCTCCACCACCGCGCCCTCGGCAATCCGGGCCACGGTGGTGTGGTTTTTGGAAATGCTGCTGCCATCCTTGCCGGTGGCCTGGAAGCCCCCCACCACCATCGCACCCTGCGCCACGGCATAGGTATTGCCATCGGCCGCCACCAAGGGCGTGGCCAGCAGCAGCCCGCCTTCCAAGCTCTTGGCGTCGCCCAGGCTGCTCACCGTCACATCCAGCCGCCCCCCTTGGCGGGCCAGGCTTGGCATGTTGGCCGTCACCATCACCGCCGCCACATTCTTGGTCTTGATTTGGGAAAGCGCATCCTTGGCGTTCACACCCAAGCGCTCAAGCATGTTGGCCAGGGTCTGGCGGGTAAAGGGGATGCCGTTGGCGCTGTCGCCGGTGCCAGCCAACCCCACCACCAGGCCGTAGCCCACCAGCACGTTCTCGCGCACGCCGTCCAAGTCGGCCAAATCTTTAATCTTGGCGGTGGGGGCCGCCAAGGCACCCTGCCCAAGGCCAACCATCAGCGCCACCAGCGCCACCAGAATGCGATAATGTGCTCTCATGCCCCCTATTATGCATCAGGCGTGCCAAAGGCGGCTTGCTCCCGGCTTCAATACAACGTATACCCCCGTTTAGGGTGAATTTACCCATAACCTGGAGGTTTCTTCATGCAGCTCTTACCCAAAGTTCCTGCAAAATTCTTCAAGCCTTTCCGCATTGAGGCTTCTCAGGGGCTCCTTATTATCTCCAATACCCACTGCGGAGATTCCAGCCGTAATCCTGGCTACGGCGATTACTTGGCCAGCCACCTCGACTCCCTTTCTACTCAGGTGGTGGTGGTGCTAAACGGCGATGTTGGGCGCGACAGCGATTGCCTGGAGCTTTACCCCTACGACATCACCAGTTGGTCAACCCCGACCATCCGGTTTTGGCTGAGTGTGGGAGGCTTCATTGGGCGGGGTGGGACAGTCTACCTCATACCCGCCACGCACAACCGGCCACTGGAACGCTGGTACGCCGAGCAACTGGCAGGCGGGCAGTTTTGCCTGGCTGACTACCCTGCTTGGCGGGCCGAGCTGCCACCTAACCTAGGGGAGGAACATCAGACCTTCCTGAGCTGGTTGGGGCAAATCCGCCTGGCGCCATCGCTGGTCGTCACGGTCGGCAACAAAACGCTGCTGGTCGACCATGGCAATACCTTCGATGACATTTTGCCATGGTACCACGCGTACCTGCAACTGACGCGGCGGTGGCGTGGCATACCACGCGAAGGTAGCCGTTTTGGTAAGCCCTTGAATGGGGCATTCATCCTGAATCTCTTTCGCGGGATTGAACGACAATACGCCAAACGGGCCCAAGAGTACGGCTGTACTACGGTGCTGCTTGGTCATTGGCATTGCCCTGGTCGCCAGCACACCCTCGACGGCGTGACCGTCATCGTGGCCAGCTTATGCACCGATGGCGCCTGCGTGGTGGGTCAAGTCTTGCCCAATGGTAAAGTCTTGCTGCACGACCTCCTGGCAGGCCCCACCCACTAAACGACCCCTCTGACCCGCTTTTTTCCAAAGCCGGCCAGAGGGTTTTTATTTTGGCACAGCCTTTGCAAAATCAGTAACAGAGAGAAAGCCACCACCATGCCAAACCAAATTTTTAACGCCTTAGGCCACCGGATGGACTACCTCATCGCCCGCCAAGGGGTGATTGCCGGCAACATCGCCAACGCCGACACCCCCAACTACTTGGCCAAGGATCTCACCTTCTCCCCCAATCCGGAAAATACCTTTGCCATGCGGGTCACCAACGCCCGCCATTTGGGCGGCACGCCCAACGCCGGCGCGGTGGGTAAGCTGACCGAGGACAGCCGCTTCATTCAGCACAACGGCAACAGCGTGCGGCAGGATTTAGAAGCCTTGAAGCAAAACCAAACCAGCCTGGATTACCGCTTGATGACCCAGCTCTACACCGCACAAATGCAGCTGCAGCGCACCGCCATTGGCCGCCAACAATAAGCAACCAATCAAGGGCTTAGCGCATGGACCTCTTCAACAGCATGAACGTGAGCGCCGGCGGGATGCTGGCGCAAAGCACGCGGATGAAAATCGCCGCCGAGAACATCGCCAACGCCGACAGCGTACAGCGCGCAAACGGCCAAGGCCCCTACGTGGCCAAACAGGTGTACTTCCGCACCTTTACCGACGCCATGGGCACCGCCCGGGTGCAGGCCACGGTGCGCGAAGACACCCGCACCCCGCCGCGCGCCGTGTACAACCCCAGTTCCGACTTGGCCGACGCCCGCGGCTTTGTGCAACTGCCCAACGTGGATTCCACCATGGAAAACATGAACATGCGGGAAGCCCAGCGCAGTTACGAGGCCAATCTGGCGGCCATCACCACCGCGCGCGAAATGGCCACCCGGACGCTTGATTTGCTGCGCTAACCGCCTTAGGGTGCGCCATAACAAGAAGGCTTGCCCCCGATGACCCCGCTGAAACTCACCCCCGCGCTCGGCAACTTGGTCGGCGGCGGCACCCAAACGGCGGCCCAAGCCGCACCGGGCCAGAACTTTGCCGACCTGGTGCAGGGCATGATCAAGCAAACCGTGCAAGCGCAAAACCACAGCGAAGCCCTCACCATGGCCGCCGCCAAGGGCGAGAACATTCCCCTGCACGAGGTGGTCCAGGCCATTTCCCAAGCCCAACTGACGCTGCAAACCCTGGTGACCGTGCGCGACCGTGCCGTGGAAGCGTACCAAGAAGTGATTCGGATGCCGATTTAGGCGCCCTAACCCCGCCCTGATTCGGATGGCAAAAAGCCTTCCCAAACCAAGCAGAAAGCTTGACAAATGAGGCTTACCCGCGCACAAGCGGGCCTATGACAGACCAAAACACGCCTCCCGCCGCCCCGCCCGCCAAAAAGGGTACCCTTTCCTTGGGTGGCACCCTGTCGGTTGGCAGCAGCGGCAGCAGCCGCCCCGGTGGTGTGAGTGTGGAAGTGCGCCGCCGCCGTTTCGATGGCCCCACCGCCACCCCGGCGCCTACCAGCAGCGCCCCCACCCTGCCCAAGCCGCTGCCCACCCCGATTGTCGCTGCGCCGATTCAGGCCCCCGCCCCCAAAGCCGCCCCCAAGGCCAAAGCTGCCGAACCTGCGGCTGCCCCGGTGGCCGAGACCACCCCAACCGCGCCCGCGGCCGCCCAGCCCGCCCCCGTGCTTTCGGCCCGTGAGGAGGCCTTGCGCAAGGCTGGTGATCTGCAAAGCCTTAACATTAAGGCCGCACAGGAACGCGCCTCCAAGGAAGCCGCCGAACGCGAAGCCCAAAAGGCCGAGCGCGAACGCCTGGCCGCCTTGGCGCAAAGCCGCGCCGGCAGCGGCGGCGGCGGCGTGCAAAGCGGCACGCTGAACTCCAGCGGCCCGGCCCGCAATGTGGATAGCCGCGCCTTCACCAAAACCACCATCAGCCTGGATGACGCCCGCCGCCGCAGCTCCTCGGGCCGCCCGGAATTGAAAGACAGCACCGCCAAACGCGGCCGGAATGCTTACTTAAGCGACTTGGCCGACCGCGCCCGCACCAGCGGCGGCGGCAAGCGCCGCCGCGGCGACCGCAGCGAGGCCCCCGAAGCCACTGCGCCGGCCGAAAAAATCAGCCGCGAGGTGCTGATCCCGGAATTCATCACCGTGGCCGAACTGGCCGCCCGCATGAGTGAAAAGGCCGCCGACGTGGTGAAGAAGCTGATGCTGATGGGCGAGATGGTGACCGCCAACCAGACCATCGACCAAGGCACCGCCG
Source organism: Alphaproteobacteria bacterium (assembly GCA_020249005.1). Classification (GTDB taxonomy): domain Bacteria; phylum Pseudomonadota; class Alphaproteobacteria; order UBA2136; family UBA6156; genus JADCGN01. The sequence continues at coordinate 4,538 of JADCGN010000078.1, read as the reverse complement.
AGGTGATTGTGACGGAAATGGGCCACAAGCCCAAGCTGCAGCAGGCGGTGAACCTGGAAGACCTGCTGCGCGATGCACCGGACGCCCCGGAGGCGTTGGTGACCCGTGCCCCGATCGTCACCATCATGGGCCACGTCGACCACGGCAAGACCACCCTGCTGGATACCCTGCGCAAGGCCAACGTGGCCAAGGGTGAAGCGGGGGGGATTACCCAACACATCGGCGCTTACCAAGTAAAAGCCCCCTCGGGCCGCCTGATCACCTTCCTGGATACCCCCGGCCACGCGGCCTTTACCGCGATGCGCGCCCGTGGGGCCCAGGTGACCGACGTGGTGATTTTGGTGGTGGCCGCCGATGACGGCGTGATGCCGCAAACCGCCGAAGCCATCCAACACGCCCGCGCCGCCGGCGTGCCGCTGGTGGTGGCGCTGAACAAGATCGACAAACCCACCGCCAACCCCGCCAAGGTGAAGAACGAACTGCTTGGCTACGACGTGGTGCTGGAAGAGTTCGGCGGCAACGTACCGTGCGTGCCGGTCAGCGGCCTCACCGGCCAAGGCTTGGGCGAGCTGGAAGAAATCGTGCTGCTGCAGGCCGACGTGCTGGATTTGAAAGCCAACCCCAACCGCCGCGCCGAAGGCACCGTGGTGGAAGCCCGCCTGGATAAGGGCCGCGGCCCGGTGGCCACCGTGGTGGTGCAAACCGGTACGCTGAAAACCGGCGATATTGTGGTGGCCGGGCCGGTGTGGGGCCGCGTGCGCGCCCTGGTGAACGACCGCGGCCAGACCATCAAGGAAGCTGGGCCTTCGATGCCGGTGGAACTGCTGGGCTTGGCGGGCGTGCCCGCCGCGGGCGATACCTTTATTGTGGCGGCCGATGAAAAGACCGCCAAGGACGTGGCCGCCCAACGCGACATCCGCGAGCGCGAAAAGGCCCAAGCCGCCCGCAAGCTCACCCTAGAAGGCCTGATGGAGAAACTGACCGATGCGGGCGAAGGCGTGAAGGAGCTGAACCTAATTGTAAAGGCCGACGTGCAAGGCAGCGTGGAGGCCATTCAGTACGCCCTCACCCAGCTGAATGCCGACCAAACCAGCGTCAAGGTGAAGGTAGTTTCCGGCGGCGTGGGCGTGATGACCGAAACCGACGTGAACTTGGCCATCGCCGCCGGCGCCCTGATTGTGGGCTTTAACGTGCGCGCCGACGCCACCGCCCGCGAAGTAGCCGAGCGCAACGGCATCGAGCTGCGCTACTACACCATCATCTACCAGCTGATCGACGACATTAAGGCCGCGATGAGCGGGCTCTTGGCGCCGAACGTGATTGAGGAGGTAACGGGCCAAGCCGAAATCCGTGCGCTCTTCACCTATGAAAAGCTGCGGATTGCGGGCTGTATGGTCACCAGCGGCAAGATCGGCCGCGGCAGCAAGGTCCGCCTGCTCCGTGACGGCCAGGTGGTGCATACTGGCGAGCTGGCCACGCTCAAGCGCGGCAAGGACGACGCCAAGGACGTGGCGAGCGGCTTTGAATGCGGGATGACCTTCCTCAATTTCACCGACTTTAAAGAAAAGGACGTGGTGGAGGCCTTCGTGCTGAAGGAAGTGAAACGCACGATTGATGACTTAAAGCAGGCGGCAGGCAAGGCTTAAGCCAGCGGCAAGCAACCACTGAAGGGCCCGCAGGGGCCCTTTTACGGGTTAAATATCTCACAATATTTCCCGTATCGCGTGCTGATTCGATGTTATTGAAATAATTATAAATCAATAATTTAAAATATTTTTCTATAAATTGTATTTAATTTCTTTGAAAGTGAGTTGACACAGACAGCTTAAATCTTTACAAGGCCCATATGCGAAAAATCGCCACGTTTCTTGAACCGGTCAGAGAGCCACAGGCCCACTGACTATCCTCAAACCGGGCCGCAGGCCCGCCACCAGGGGGGGCCGCCATGCGCGTCCGCAACCTTTGCTCTCTACTCTTAGTTCTCTTCCCGGCCATGACAGGGCCGCTCTACGCCCAAGCGACCAATTCGTATCAGATGAACGAAGCCTGGGGGACCGGCACCATGGCCGGTGGCGTCAGCGGCGCCATTATGCACCAACAATTCGGCCAACAGGCCGGCGCGGTGCAGCGTGCCCGCTGCGGGCAGTCACTGATCGCCAGCACCAACCAATCGATTGGCGCCCAAATCACGATTAACGTGACGGGCAACAACAATTCTGTGAATGGCAACACCCTGACTGGTACCAACACCGGCGATGTCACCAACAATGGCATCAACGCTGGTACCAAGTTGCAGGGCGGCCGTGGCTGCTGAAGGAGCTTCGCAATGTTCAAGCTTCTCAGCATCGGGCTGGTGGTCACTCTCGGTCTGGCTGGCTGTGCCAGCCCAGCTCTCACGCCGCGTGCCGAAATCCTGCAAGGGGAAACGACACGTTCGGTGCAAATCAAGGGGATTGTCGAAGTCTCGGCAGCCCTTTCCTGCATCCGCGATGCAGGAACCTACCGCAATATGCGGGCTGCCGTGACCCCCTGGGCCGACGGCACCGGCAAGGCCAACTTCGTTACGGCCGGTGGTCCGAACGGGCACTTCCTGCCCCAAGGCACCACGGCCAGCTTTGCCACGCATGCGCTGCGGCGGGCCGGACTCACCGTCATCGATCTCTATTCGATGGCCGGCGAGCAGAACCTGCGCCAGATGGGAACGCCCCAATTGGCCGCAGCCTATGCCAACCTGCTCACCCGCAACGAACCGCACTTCATGGTGAATGGTTCGTGGCTCTCGTTTGACATCGACAACTCTGTCGATGCCAACGTGCAGGTTGGTGGCGTGGGTCCGATCGTCAGCACCCGTGGGGCCAAAGTCTCGATGGGGGTTGAAATCGTCAAACCCGGGTCACGGGTGGTGATTGGACAAAGCATTCTCAAGCGCAATCTGTTCTCGGTCACCTTGGGTGGCTCGGTTGCACGGGTGTTCGGCACCGAACTCGCCACCGGCGAGGTTCGGGCCAGCAGCCAACAGCCGATTCAGCTGGAATCAGCCGAGTACATGGTGGCGCTGGGGGTTGCCGAAGCCCTGGTAGAAAATCCTGCGGTGCCGGAACGCTGCCGCACGATGGTCTCTACGTTGCTGGGCAGAACCCCAGCACCGGGCCAAGTACCAGCACCAGCTACAGCCATGCATGCGCCCCAGCCCGCGGTCACACCGCGCCCGCAAGGCGTCCCGCAAAGCTAATGACTTCACGAAATTTCGGGTGGTACGCCGCCCGATTCACTCATCACCATGGCATCCCGCTATGGTGCAACCTCCCCTGCCTCACTGTGAGCGGGGATCATTTGGAGACTACACCATGAAAACGCTTCTCCTTGCTGGCTTCGCCGCGCTCGGCCTGATGCTCGCGCCCGCGACCTTCGATTCGGCCAAGGCGTCCGATTGGAAGAGCACGGCAGTGAACAACAACCTCACGCTCGGCGTTGGCCAGAACCTCCACACGCGCGTCAGCAACGGCGTCAATGTCGGGGTCGGCAACCAGACGGTAGGCGCCAACGCTTCGGCCAGCGCCAGCGGCTACGGCACCGGTGCGCCGGCGCTCGCCAACAATCTGAAAGTGACCGGCATCAACAACGGCATCACGATCGGTCTCGGCACGAACGTCGGCACGTCCTTCCATGGCGTGACGGGGGCCAACCTGTCGAACACCACGGTGGGGGCGGCGTCGAGCATCAACGTTTCCTCGACGGCGCGGGTCCACTAACCCCGCCCGCTTCACGTGCCCTCTCTTCGGGCAAACCTCACGGCGCTTCGGCGCCGTGAGGTTTTTTATTGTTGAATGCAGACCTGTGTCGGCCGCTGCGCGAGCATCGCGGTGAAATCGGCGGCCGCCAGCGCCACGCACCCGGCGGTGAACGCCTTGCCTGCATGCAGCTGGTGAATGAAAATCGCACTGCCCATGCCCGGCACGGCGGGCAGGTTATGGCCGATGACCAACAGCCGGTCATACGCCGTATCCTCGCGCCACAGGCGTTCATGACTGGCACCATACCCCACCGGCACCAGGCTGTTGTAGGCAGGGTCGTGCGGGGCGTCGCCCCAGCCCATCGCGGAGGTGAGCGGCAGCCATACCACCCCGGTATTGATAGGTGCGGCCACACGGTCGGGGCGATAAAGGCCGTACAAAATGCGGTACGTACCCAGCGGCGTGCAACCATCGCTCTCGCGTTTATCGGCAGCGGCCCGAACCCCGTTTTTACCGAGCGCCACCGGACACTGAAACGTGCCGCACACCAACTGCCCCACCGGGCTGCCGGGCCGGCCTTTGACCTGCACCCGCATGACTAGGCGCGGCTCACCTTCAACAGCACCAGGAACTCGGTGTCCTGGCCACGATTCTTGGCACGGGTAAAGATTTCCCCCACGCCGGGGATCTGCCGCAGGTTCGGCTCATAGGTATTGTTGATGGTGGTGTTGTTTTCAATCAGCCCCCCAATGGCGTAGATGCGCCCGTACTCTAGCACCATATCTTGGTCGATCAGGTTGTTGG
>JADCGN010000077.1 GCA_020249005.1 Alphaproteobacteria bacterium | reverse complement strand
CTACCGCTGGTTGAAGGGTTTGGTGGAGCAGCTGCAGGGCTTGGAAGATCCGGCCGAGTTTTATGAAAACGCCCGCTTGGAATTGTTCTCCGAACACGTCTTTGCGATGACCCCGAAAGGCGATGTGATTCAGCTGCCCGCTGGCGCTACCACGCTGGATTTTGCTTACGCAGTGCATACCAAGGTGGGCAATCATGCAGTTTCCGCCAAGGTGAACGGCAGCGTGGTGCCGTTGCGCCGTGTGTTGGAAAACGGCGACGTGGTGGAAATTGTCACCAGCCCGGGCCAGCACCCCAACCCCGGTTGGCGTGAACTGGTGGTGAGCAGCCGCGCACGCAGCCAAATCAACCGTTATCTGCGCCAGCAAGCACGGGAAGAACAGGTGCGCCTGGGCCGTGAAATTTTGGAAAAGGCGGCCCGGCGCGACGGCTGGCGATGGGATATTAAAGACCTGGCCCAGTTGGTGAAAAAGCTGCCGATCGGGCAGATCAACGAAACCGAGGATATCTTTGCCGCGCTGGGGCAGGGGCGCTTGTTCCCGCGCCAGATTTACGAAACGCTGTACCCCGCTGCGCCCACGGCCACGCCCGACCAACTGGCCGCCAAGCAGTTGGACAGCGGCAAGAAGCCGACCAAGCGCCCCGCCGAAAGCGAGGGGGTAACCGGGCCCGACAGCGCCTTGGATGGCGTGATGGCGGGGATGAGCGTGTATTACGCCAAGTGCTGTAGCCCGCTGCCGGGCGAGGAAATTGTGGGGATTTTGACCACCGGCCGGGGCCTGGCCATTCACATGCGCACCTGCCGGAATTTAGAGCAGCTGGCCGACCAGCCCGACCGTTGGCTGCCGGTGAAGTGGAGCGCCACCGCGGAACGCGGCGAGGTACGCGGGTTCGTATGCCGCCTGCGTTTCCATGTGCGGACCGACACTGGCGCGCTGGCGGCGGTGACCAGCACGATTGCCAACCAAGACGCCAACATCATCGAAATCGCCACCGAGCATCGGGGAGTGGATGCCCTGACGCTGCGTTGTGAAATGGAAATCCGCAACAAGGATCATCTCAACCGGCTGATCGCCAATCTTTCGGGCTTGAAGGTGATGCTGCGGGTGGAAAAGATTTACGGCTGGAACTAACCCCGCGCACCGGCTTACGCCGCGCTGAGTTTTTTTGCCGCTTGGGGTGGACTTGCGCCGTAAGGTTGGCTACACCGAAGCTGATTTGAATGGAAACCAAACAAGGAGGCTGGCACGATGGATCTGTTGCAAGTGCCAGTGACCCGCAAGCGCGGCATTCATGCCAGCAAACGCCCCAATACCGTTGGCTCGTTGATTCAAGAATCCATCTATCCAACCATGGGCTACCGGGCGCTGGGCCGGTGGTTGCTGCTGAAAATCATTCGGCAAACCCACGATGAGCACAAGGTGGCGCTGGGTGCGGCGATTGGCATGTGGGTGAACTTCCTGCCGTTCCCCGGGATGGGGGGCCTGATTGCGATTACCCTGGCGTGGCTGCTGCGCGCCAACATGCCGGCGGCCTTCATCGCGCAAATCCCCAGCAACCCGTGGACCTTTCCGTTCCTGTGGTGGATCAGCTACGTGGTGGGCTTGGTGATTGTGCCGATGCCGGAAGGCAGCATTTCGTTTGGTACATTGATGAAGAACTTCAGCTGGGAATACTTGGGCAGTAATTTGGTGCCGTTGTTGGAAGGCGTGTTGTTGCCGATGGCGGTGGGGGGGCAAGTGCTTGGGATTGTGCTGGGTATTGTGACGTATCGTATCATGTACCGCCAAGTGGGCTTGTTTTGGGATCAGCGCCGCGCCCGCCAGGCCGAGTTGGCGCGGGTTCAGGAATAATCCGAATGATCCGGGGCGTAGGGGTGGACGTGTGCGCGGTCGAGCGCATCGCCGCCACCTATGCGGACCACGGCGAGCGATTTTTGCAGCGGGTGCTAACGCCCACCGAGCGCGCGCAACGCACGTGGGATGCTTCCAGCTTGGCCCGCCGCTGGGCCTGCAAGGAAGCGGTGGCCAAGGCCTGCGCAACGGGCATTGGTGGCGTGGTGGGCTTTCAGGACATTGAAATTACCTATGCCGCGAACGGTGCGCCGCAGTGCCAGGTGCGCGGGCAGACGGGGCAGTTTTGGGTAAGCGTAAGTGACGATGCGGGTATGGCCACCGCGTTTGCGCTATGGAGCCATGCCTAATGCCAACTCCCGCGCAAAGTGGCCGTTGCCAGGTGGAAATTGTGGCGCACGGCGGTGGCATCAGCTTCCGCAAAAGTCTGCCGGTGCCGCGCCAGCAAACCTTGGCCTGGGCGGTGAATGCCAGCGGCTTGTGGGCCCTGTACCCGCAGTTAAAAGACGCCAAGCTGGGCGTATGGGGCAAGGTGTTGCCGTCCAGCACGCTGGTGCAGGAAGGCGACCGCATCGAAGTTTACACACCCGTGCACCCCGATGCGGTGAAAAAGCATCGCGCCAACTTGCCCAAGCGGGATAAGTCGGCCAAGGTGGCAGCCGATGAATAGCTTCCTCGCCCAACTGTGGTCTTTCCTAAAAACGGTGGCGATTGCTGCCTTCCTGGCGTTTTTCGTGATTCGGGGCTTTGTGTTTGAGCCCTTCCGCATTCCCAGTAGCTCGATGATGCCCAACCTGCTGATTGGCGATTACTTGGTGGTGAGCAAATTTGCCTACGGCAACCGCCTGCCGCTGACCAATTACTTTTTCTGGGAGCGTGCCCCGCAGCGCGGCGATATTGCCGTATTCCGCCGCACCGGCAGCGGCTTGCCCGGCAGCTTCTTTGGCTTAGGGCCAACCCTGTTCATTAAGCGGATTGTG
>JADCGN010000076.1 GCA_020249005.1 Alphaproteobacteria bacterium | reverse complement strand
GCTCACCGTGGCCTATCTGCAAAACACCGCCACCATCACCTGCAATGCCGCGGGCTTGCAGCAAGTGTTTGGCTACGCCGTGAGTTGCCCGCAAGCGCGCTAATATTAAGGAAAGCACCCAGGCTGAACCGCTTGTTCCCCGCGTGGCTGTTGTGGTTAAGCCTGTTGCCCATGGGCGGATGGGCCGCCGAAGTCACCCTGCCTTATCAAGGGGCCAACCAGTGGGTGGCAGAAGCCGATAACGCCCCCTTGCGCCAATTACTAGCCGCCGCCAAACGCGGAAAAACCAACTTTACCGTGACCTTGCCCAGCGGGAACCGTTCCCTCAGCCAAGCCCGCTTGGCAGTGTTGCTGGAATTGTTGGGTAAGCAGCGGCCCACTCAGGCGATCACACTCACCGAAGCCAGCGGCAAAACTCCTGCGAATACGCTAAAAATCCGTTGGTAATCTTACCATCGGGAAACGGGCGCCCTGGCGGGGCGCCCGTTTGGTTGGGGCGGCAATGGTGGCGATGACTAAAACGGCCCATCAATCCGCGCATCAACCCCCAAGGATTTCAGCTTGCGGTGCAGCGCGCTGCGCTCCATCCCCACAAAGTCGGCAGTGCGGGAAACGTTGCCCCCAAAACGCAGCAGTTGGCTGGTCAGGTAGTTTTTCTCAAACAGCTCACGCGCTTGGCGCAGCGGCATGCCAACCGCGCTTTCCATCATGTTGCTGCCCACCGCCTCGCCGCCGGCAATTTCGGGCGGCAACATGTCGGGATTAATGGTTTTGCCACCGTGCATGATCACCAACCATTCGCACAAGTTCTTCAACTGGCGGATGTTGCCGGGCCAAGCGTAGCTTGTCAGCACGGCCATGGTGGCGGGGGCGACTTTCGGCACGCTCTGCGCATCCGGCGCCAACACCTTCAGGAAGTGGCTGATCAGGGTCGGGATATCCACGCTACGGGTCCGCAGGCTGGGCATCGCAATCGGCACCACGCCCAAGCGGTAGAACAGGTCGGCGCGGAATTTCCCAGCCTCGGTCAGCGCCTTTAAATCCTTGCTGGTGGAAGACACCACGCGCACATCGGCCTCGGTGGGGAGTCCGGTGTTGGGGTCGGTCAACAGGCCATCCTGCAGGAATTTCAGCAAGCGTGCTTGCATTTGCGGGGCCAGGTCGGCCACTTCATCGAGGAATAACGTCCCACCCTTGGCCTGCGCCACGATGGTGGCGAGCGCGGTATCAAACGTGCCTTCACTCACCGCGCCAGGCGCCAGCAGCACAAACGGGCGCTCACTGCGGCGGCTGCTCTTGTGAATCAGCCGCGCGACAATCTCTTTGCCCGTACCGCTTTCGCCGGAAATCAGCACGCGGCTGTCGCCCGGCGCCACCTGCTTGATGGTCTGGCGCACCGTGGCAATCTCGCTGCTGACTCCCAGCATTTCCTGCACGTCACCGCCCTTGGCGCGCAACAGATAGTTTTCTCGGCGCAGTTGGGCTTCCCGAATCGCGCGGCTCACCGTCAGCAACAGGCGCTCCACGCTAGGCGGCTTTTCAATGAAATCGTAGGCGCCTTTTTGCGTGGCCTGCACGGCGGTTTCAATCGTGCCGTGGCCGGAAATCATGATCACCGGCAAGTCGGGGACACGACGCTTCAAGCGGCTCAGCACTTCCAAGCCGTCCATGCCTTCCATCCAAATATCCAGCAGCACCAGATGCGGCACTTTGTCGGTCACCGCCTGCAGGGCTTGCTCGCCGTTTTCGGCAAAGCGGATGGTGTAGCCGTCGTCCTCAAGAATCCCCGCGAGCGCGGTGCGCACGTCCGCCTCGTCGTCGACGATCAAGATTTCGGGCGTCGGGTGCTTGGTTGGGATGTTCATCCAGCTTCTCTTTCTTGGCACGTTGGGCGTGGCCCGCAACAGCCGGTAACGTTAAGGTTGCCGTGGTGCCGCCACCAGGCCGCCGGCTTAGGCGTACCGTGCCACCGTGCTCATCCATCACTTTCTTCACGATGGCGAGCCCCAGGCCGGTGCCGTGCTTGCGGGTGGTGACGTAGGGGTCGAACAACTCGTCCACCGTCTTCCCTGCGGGCAACCCACGTCCGTTGTCGTGGATCTCAAGCGTCACCATATCATCTTGTGGCATTTGCACAACAACCTGAACCTGCCCCTGTGGCAGATTGGTGCCCTCGCTTTCAGCAGCTCCCCCCTCACCACGTTCCGCAATCGCGTTGGCGGCATTTTCCAGCAGGTTGGTCAGCACCCGTTGCAGTTGGCCGCTGTCGGCCTCCACCTGCACCCCTTCCGTAAGGTCTTGCAGGGTTAACTTCACCCCCTCCCGGCTGCTTTGCAGCGCCACCACGTCGGCCACCAGTGGGCTTAAGGGAATCGGCACCCGCTGCGCTTGCGGCATCCGGGCAAAGTCGGAAAACTCGTTCACCATGCGGCGCATCTCTTCGGCGGCGTTCACCACGGTGTCGGCCAATTGGCCAAACAAGGCCTGGTCGGCCGCGGCAATTTGGGCCATGAATTTGCGTTTCATCCGCACGGCGGAAAGCTGGATGGGGGTCAGCGGGTTTTTAATCTCATGCGCCAACCGGCGGGCCACATCCTGCCAGGCGGCCAGGCGCTGCGCCCCTACCAAGGGCGTAATGTCATCAAAGGTCAGTACCACGCCGCTCTTGCCCAACTCGCCGCCAATCGGCAGCAGCCGCACTTGCAGGGTTTTGGTGACACCTTCTTGCACCGCCACCTTTAACGTGTGCGATTGGATCAGTTTACGCTGATACACCTCCGCCTCATACAGTTGGCTATGGAAAGCCCGCAGCACTTCGCTCAACTCGGGGGAGTGCTTGGCCAACTTATCCCCTGTTTGCAAGTTCAGCAGCTGCCCGGCGCTGGGGTTGGCCAGGCGCACCACACCGGCTTCATCCACCGCCACCACTCCGGCCGAAACGCCCAGCAGTACCGCTTCGGTCAGCCGCCGCCGCGCGTCCAGCTCTTCGTTCTTGCGCTCCACAAGGTCGGCGTTGGTGGCCAACTGTTGGGTCATACGGTTAAAGGCTTGGGTCAGCACGCCCAGTTCATCATCATCGCGCGGCGTCAGGCGTACGCTCAAATCCCCAGCGCTCACGCGGTTGGTGCCGTGCACCAAGGCGGTGATTGGTCCCGCGAGCTGGCGGGCCAGCCGCGCCCCGGCCCACACTGCCACCGCCACACACCCCAACAATAACACCACCATCAGCCAGGTGAGGTTGCGGCGAATCGCGCTCCGTTCCAACGCCAACTGGCCATATTCCTGCGTGGCGCTTTGCAGCCGCAGCAAGTGCCCTTGCATGTCGGGTGGTAGACTGCGCTCGGCCACTAGCCAACGGCCGCCCATCAACGGCACCGCCGCCAACGCCCGGCTGCCGTTGGCTTGCCGGAAGACTTCCGCGGCCATGCGCTTGCCGCGCACCACGCCATTGTTTTGCAGAAAACTCACCAACTCATGCGGCATCACCGCGGGGAGACCGCTGGCGGTGGCCAAGGGTTGGCCATATTCATCCGTTAAGGTCAGTTCATCCAAGCCGCGTTCACCCTGCTGGCTGCGCAGCAGGTTGGCGGCGGTGGCTTCACTCAACACCAAGGGCGGCAATTGCCAGAGCGGGTCTTGCGCCAGGGCCGTGGTTTCGGCCAGCAAGCTGCGGGTGGTTTCGTTCAAATAGCCTTCGGCCACCTGCTGCCCGGCTTCTTGGGCGCTCAGCACCTTGCCGGCAAACCAGTCATCCACGCCTTGGTTGAAGATCACAATCCCAACCAACCCCACCGCCAACGCCGGCAGCAGCGCCACCAACACGAACACCCCCAGCACCCGGCGGTGAATGCTGCCGCCATACAACCGCCCACGGCGGTCGAGTGCTAGCATCACCAAGCGACGCAACACGTAAATTCCTGCCAAGCCCGCCAAAATCACCAATGCCACGGTAATTGCCACGTAGCTGGCACCGCTGAGACTGGGCATCCAGCTGGCCACCAACGCTGCCCCGCCCAGCAACAGCAAGGCCGCCAAAGCCAGTAGCCCGTAGAGAATTTTCATCACCTGGTAAATTGGGCTGCTGCCGCGGCGCGCCCGGCGCTCACCGGCTACCGGCCAGGGCGCGGCGTACACGGCCCCTACCCCATCGCCGTAGGCCACGGGTTCCGGCGTGCTGTTGGCCACCGGTTTGGCCGGCGATGCCGCGGGTGGTTTGGCTTTCACCTCTTCTAAGTAGGGCGAAAGCCCCCAAACTGGCCAGCGCCGTGGCGGCGTCTCAGGCAAAGAAATGTGTATGCGTTGCTTGTTCGCCACACCCCTCATTTGCAAAAAAAAGCCCCCAGGGCGGGGGCTTTCAAGGATAAGAAACCAGGGTTAACTAGGCAGCGCCCACATCCCCCATGATCTTCACCAGATCAATGTTCAGGCTCTGGATCTTCTTGCGCAGGGTGTTGCGGTTGATGCCCAAGATGTTGGCCGCACGCACTTGGTTGCAGCGCACGTAGCGCAGCACATGCTCAATCAGCGGCTTTTCCACTTGGCTAATCACCTTCACGTACATGCCGTTGGCCGGGCTCATGCCGTTCAAATCCTTAAAGTAGGTCTTCAGGCACTGGTCTACGCTGGCGGGCAGGCTTTCGTTGAAGGCCTCGGCGCGGGCGCGGTAGAGCGGGCTCATTTGGCGGGCCAGCAGTTGGTTGGCCAGGCCTTGGGCCATGGTGGCTTGCGGGCTGGCGGGCTGAATGGTTTGGGTGCCGAAGTTCACGGCGGCGAGATTGGCGGGCTGTGCGGACATGGTGGTGAGGTCTCCCCCTTGTTGTTACGGCAGTGGCCGGTTTTCCTAACCTGGCCTGCAGCCATTCTTGCTGGCTTCCGGTGCGCCTTGCGTCCCGGCCTCTGGGCACCCCCCAGATGTTGGGGGACGTGGTTTAGAGGTTACACACCTTACCCTTACTAGATCTTGGGGGTGGGGTGCGTCTGCACAATTGTTTACCACCTGTATCTTGGGTACATCAATGGATATTTATCCCCACTGCCCAAAACTTATGCACAGATTGCCTCTGTTTTATCCACAATCCCTAGCGGTTTGCCCCCGCTGGATTGAATCAAATCAACTTGATGGTGACAGTTGTTTGGCCAAGCGGCACAACGTGGCCAAATCCAGGGTTTCCAGGCGCGCAGTGGGGTTGGCGCCAGCGGCAAGGATTTGCGCTTCGGTCAACCACGGTTTTAGGCTGCCGCGCAGCATCTTACGGCGCTGGCCAAATCCCGCGCGCAACACTTGGTCTAGCGCGGCCAAATCCACGTCGTAGCGGCGTTGCGGCAGCGGCTGCAGGGCCACCACACTGCTCATCACCTTGGGTGGGGGGCTGAAGGCGCCCGGCGCCACATCAAACAGCCGCTGGGCATCGGCCAGCAAGGCTGTAAGTACACCCAAGCGACCCCAATCAGGGGTGTTGGGTTTGGCCACCAGGCGCAATACCACCTCTTTCTGCAGCAGGAATACCATCCGCAACAACGGCTGCGGCAGCAGCAGCAAGCGCGCGACAATTTCGGTGCCCACATTGTAAGGCAAATTGCCCACCACGTGGCGAGCCCCGGTGGTGTACAGCAGCGCGGGCCAATCCAGCTGCAGCGCATCAGCGGGCACCACCTGCAGCTGGCCGGTGGCCGCTGCGGGCAAACTTTGCAGATGGCTCACGCAGCGTGGGTCTAATTCCACCGCCACCACCCGCAGGCCGCGTTGCAGCAGGGCTTGCGTCAGCGCCCCCTCGCCTGGCCCGATTTCAATCACGGTGTCGCCTGTGGCCACCCCTTCGGCGCAGCTCTGCGCAATGCGGGCGATCACCAACGGGTCGTGCAGCCAGTGCTGGCCCAGATGTTTTTTGGTCACCAATGCCACAGGGGATCACTCAGCGCCCTACAGGCGAATATCTACAAAGGCCCGTTGGCGCAGCTCGCGCATGAAGCGGCGGGCTTCCAACTCGGTGCGGTTGGCCCGCAGGTTCTGCGCCACCCGCTCCCGCAATGCCAATACCGCCGGCGGCATCACTTGGCGGCTTGCAGCCACGTACATGTAAGAAAGTTGGGTGGGCGCTTCCAACAGCTTGGTCCAATTGCCGGGCTTGGTCTTGCTCACGGCCGTGGCCACGTCGGGCTGCAGTACCGCCGGGGCCACCCAGCCCAAGGCGCTGCTGCGGTTAAACTGGGCCATGGTCGCCGCATCGTCAAACAAGGCGGTCACCGCTTCCGGGGTTGGATGCGTTTTGGTTATGGCCAACAGGCTGGCCCGCAACGCTTTGGTCGCCACAGTGTCGCTGGGGCGCTCGGCCGCCAGTAAATAAGCTTGGTATTGTGTCACCGGCTGGAGGTCCATCGTGGCATTGTCGGTGCGAATCTCATTCACGCGCACCAGCAGCCAGCCATCGGGGGTGCGTAATGGTTGGGAAACTTCCCCCGCGGCCAAGCCTTGAATGGCGGTGTCAATCCCGCTCG
>JADCGN010000075.1 GCA_020249005.1 Alphaproteobacteria bacterium | reverse complement strand
GTGCTGCTGCAGCATACCCCGCTAAACACCCAGGAGTTCACGCTGCTGCCCTACGTTTACAAGCGCCACAAGCAGGGCGGCCGTCCGTATGGCCTGGTGCGCGCGGCGATTGACCCGCAGCGCGAGCTGAACAAACGCCGCAGCAAAGCCATGCACTTGCTCAACACCGCCCAGGTGATTGCCGACGTGGACGCTGTGGATGACCCGGCCCTGTTGGCGCGCGAGGCGGCCCGCCCCGATGGGCTGATTTTGAAACGCGCGGGCAAGGATCTGCGCATCATCCGCAACGCCGACTTGGCCGCCAGCCAAGTGGCGGTGCTGGAGCAGGCCGGACGTGACATCCAGGAGGTGCTGGGCGTGTTCGATGAAAGCCTGGGCAAGGAAAGCAACGCCCAAAGCGGCACCGCCATTCAGCAACGTCAGCTGGCCGGCACCCTGAACCAGATGTTTGCCTTCGATGCGCTGCGCCGCCTGAAAAAACGTTTGGGCGCCGCCTTGGCCGAGGCCATGCGCCACAGCTTTACCCCCACCGCGGTGTTGCGGATTACCGACAACCTGGCTGCCGCCCGGCTGTTTGCGCAAAGCCGCGATGACCTGAACGCGAAGTTTGACGTGGTGGTGGAGGAGGTGGTCGAGGCGCTCTCGCAGCGCGACGCCGCCGTGCTGCAGGCCAACCGGCCCGATTTGCTCCGCGCCTAACCCAACAGAAAGTTTTGCCATGTTTTCCTTCACCAAACACGCGGCAGCACCCGCCAAGCCGCCGCTGCATGAAAAATTGCAACAGATTCGCACCCAGCTGACCGCGCTGAACCACGGTGCACCCCAGGTTGGTGGCGAGGGCGCAACGCTTGGCGATGATGCGCCGCTCCCGGCTGACAAACGTGCGGCGATTGCGCAGGAGGAAACGCTCGTGCGCGGCGCCTTGAAGGCGGTGGGCGTGGATTACGACGCCCTGATTGCCACCCCCAGCCAAGAAGGGCAGCTTTCGCCCTATGCCTTGGCGGTGCAAGCCAAGCCGCAACTGCTGCAAGAGGTGTTGGCGGCCCCCAGCCCAACCCTGAAAGCCTTGGAAGTGGCCTTAAGCTTCAAGCCAAAGGCCGACTTTGCCGCCCAATACGGCCAAGAGCCCGAGGCGATTAAAGCGGCGCTGCGGGCCGAAATCCTGGCCGAACAGCGCCTGGAGGCGACGCCCGACCCTTCAGCGGCCGGGCTGCCCTTCAGCCGCCCGCGCGCTGCGGCCAAGGCGGCCACGCCCAAGGGCAAGGCCGCACTCGCCGACGTCTTCCACAAATAATCCGTTACCGCCGCACCAACCTTCAACCAACAAGGAGAATTCAGCATGCCAGCTGGAGTTCCAACCATCGACACCACCCACGGCATCACCGCCGAGGCGTGGAGCAACGAGGTCTTTTCCGAGTACCTCGCGCAGAACCCGTTCTTCAACTTCATGGGGACGAGTTCGCATAACATCATCCAAGTGAAGGAAGAGCTGACCAAGCAGGCGGGCGATGCCATCACCCTACAACTGCGCGGCAAACTAACCGGCAACGGGGTCAGCGGCATCACCAAACTCAAAGGCACCGAGGAAGACTTGGTATTCTTCGATCAACGCCTGGTGGTGGATACCATCCGCCACGGGGTGATGCTGCGCGGCGAGATGAGCCTGCAGCGCGTGGCGTTCGACCTGCGCAACCAGGCCCGCGAGGCCCTGGTGGATTGGGCCACCGACAAACTGCGGCGCGACCTGATCAGCGCCTTGACCAACACCAGCGTGGGCCGCGTGCGCGCCCGTTACCTGTACGGCCAGACCGACGCCAACTGGAATACCAGCCACACCACCGCGCTGGCCACCGTGGATAACGTGAATGACCGCCTGACCACGGCGCAGATTTCCCGCGCCAAACGCAAGGCGCTGCTGGAAGGCGATCGCAAGGTGCGCCCGTTTGTGGTGAAGCAGGGCAACAAGGTGGAAGAGGTGTACGTGCTGTTCGCCCACCCATTGGTCATCCGTGATTTGTTGGCCGATGCCGACTTCAAGGCGCTCAATACCTACATCCCCAGCACCTTGGGCGAAAGCGTGCTGGTGCACGGCCAACGCTACAAGGGCATGTGGGATGGCGTGATGATCTACGAAACCGAAATGCCGCTGCTGCCCACGGCGGGTACGGGGGGCATCCAGGTGGCGCACAGCGTGCTGTGCGGCGCCCAAGCCGTGGCCGTGGCCTGGGGCAAGCGTACCAACTACAAGGAGGACTTGGACGACTACGGCCACGAAAACGGCTTTGCCATCGATGAAATCCGCGGTGTGAGCAAGCTGGTGTTCAACAATGCTGACCACGGCGTGGTGAACCTTTTCAGCGCGGCGGTGGCCGACTAACCCGTTGCCAACGGAAGAGACGAGGGGGGGCAGATGCCCCCCTTTTGGCATAATTTTTAAGGAAGGCGAAGCGGATGCAAGTCAACACCATTCGTGACCGAATTGTCGAGCTTTCGCACCAAAGCGGCGCCGATGGCGAAGTGCGCGGCAAGGCGCTCAACTGGCTGAATGCGGCCTATTTGGAGGTGCTGAACGAGTTGCTGCTGCTCGCCCCCCACAGCCTGCAGCGTACCGAAACGGTGACCACCGACAGCACCGGCCACGCCATGTTGGCAACACCGCCACATGCCCTGGTGCGGGTGCTGTGGGGCGCGGTGCCTTTGGCGATTGTCACCCCTCTGGCGCTGCTGGAGGCCGACCCGGCCGCCACCGTAACAGGGTTGCCCAACCTGGCGTGCGTCACGGCCACCGGAGTGCAGGTGCAGCCGCGCCAAGCGGGCAGCGCCACGGTGGTGTACACCCCCAAGCCCAGCCCGTTGGCCGAAGATGGCGCCGAGGCCAGCATCCTGCTGCCGCCCGCCTTCCACGATGCCTTGGTCTGGGGCGGCCTGGTGTGGAGTGCACTCTACGAACGGGGCCTGGGCAGCAGCGCGGAATTGCAATTGTTCATGCGCCAATGGGCCGAAGCCAAGGCGCGGCTGAAACTACACTTGCTCAGCCTGGCGGGCCTGCCGCTGCGGGTGGCCCCGGCGGGAGAGTTTTAGCCATGCGCGACGATTTACGCGAACTCACCATTCCCTTTCCTACCAACCTGATGGCCACCGCGCAAAGCCCGCTGGCCTTGCCCACCACCTACGCGCGGGAACTTACCAACATGCTGCTGGCCCCCGATGGTAGCGGCATGAAGCGCAACGGCCTCACCCCCGTGGGCAGTGCGCTGGCGGGGGAAGCCATCACCGCCCTGTTCAGCTTTCAGCACAGCAGCGGCCTGCAGCTGCTCTGCGCCACCGATGCCGGTAAGCTCTACCGCCAAAACGGCAGCGCTTGGCACCTGCTGTACAGCGGGCTGAACCCCACCGGCCAACCGCAGGCGGTATTGTTTGGCGGCAAGCTGGTATTGTGCAATGGGTTTGACCCACTGGTGCACTACGATGGCGCCACAGTCAGCGTGGTGGAACGCCTGGTGCGCGATGCCGGGGCGAATTTAACCCTGCTCGGCGGCACGCAGTTCCGTTTGGACAGCCAAGCCACGCTCTACCCGACGGGCAGCACCGTGCGGCTGAAGGTGAACGGCACCGACGTGCTGGCCACCGTGCAAAACGCCAGTCAAAGCGGGGTGCAAACCACCGTCACGCTGACCGCGGCGGTGCTCGCCGCCTCGCTGACCGAAGCCTGGTTTACCGTGCGCCCACCCGCTTTCAGCCAACTGGCGGTGGCGCACGATCGGTTGTGGGGCTTTGGCGCTGGGGGCTTCGGCCCCAGCTTGGGCAGCGGTGCCGAGCGCCTGCGGGTGTACTACACCCACGGCGTGAACGACCCTGCCGCCTGGCCCGACCCGGCCACCGGCCTCATCCCCAGCCTGAATCTGGCCGACAAAGCCGGGGTGGCCGATGAGTTGCTCGCCCTGCGGGTGAAGGACGGCCTCACCGTGTTTTTGGGCCGCAACCATCTGCAGCTGTGGGAAGGCACTAACCCCGGCACCAGCACGGGCGGGGCCGCCACCTTGGGGTGGGTCAAGACGCTGCCGGTGGGGATTGTGCACCCCCACGCGGTGCTGGATTTGCCCAACGACCTGCTGTTGCTCACCCCGCTGGGCGCCCGTACGTTGGCGCGCACGCTGCAGACCGAACAGCTGGATTTAGCCGATGTGGGCCGCGCGCTAGACCCAACGCTCGCCACCGCGGTGGCCGGGCTGTTGGTCAGCCCTGCCGCCTACCGGCGGGGCATGCAGGCGCTGCGCTGCCCGGCCCAACAATGGTTTGCCTGGGGTTTTGCGGAAGAAACCCTGGTGTGGCAGCTGGGCGCCAGCGGCAGCGGCTGGGCGCGCTTCATCGGCGGCTTTGCCGGGCTTACGGCGGCGCACACCGCCCCCGATGGCACCTTGTACCTGGCCAAGGCCGGGCAGGTGTACCGCTACGACCTTACCACCTTCGCCGATGCCGGTGCGCCCATCTTCACCCGCTGGTGGCTGCCGTGGGTCAACCCGGCGGGCACCCGCCGCTGGGCCAACAAGTACCTGGAAGTGCTGGCCGTGCCGCAGGTGGTGCAGCCAATCACGCTGCAGCGCTATGCCGACTTGGACGACGGCAATCCGCGTGTGTTGAACCTTGAGCTGCCCGCGCCGCCCGACTACTGGGACAGCGCCGCCTGGGATGCCGCGCTGTTTGACAACGCCACCCCGCCCGCCGCCCGCGTGCGCGACCATTGCGTGGCCGAACGGCTGGCCCTGGCGCTGGAAAGCCACCACACCCTGCCGCTGCGCGTGCTGGGGCTGAAGCTCTACGGCATTTCCTAAGTCACCGAACCGAGAGAAAGAACCGAACCATGGGCAACAAATACCAACGCCCCAGCGGCGCCTACACCGGCCAGGCGGGGCTAAGCAACCGCAGCAAGTATGTTGAAGATGCCACCGCCACCCCACGGCGGGCAATCGCAAGCCAGAAAATCGATGGCGACTTCAACTACCTGATTGACGCCGTCAACGCGCTGGATGACGCCAGCGGCAGCCGCGCCAGCGTGGCCGAACGGTTGGATGTCAGCCTCAATGCCGACGGCACGCTGAAGGTAAGCGTTGCCGGCGCCCTGGATGAATTTGTGGTGCACCAAAATACGGGGGCCGTTGCCCGGCTGGATAACTCCACCCTCACGCTGGCGGGGGGCGACTTCCGCGCGCTGTACCCCACCAACCGCCGGGTGCGGGTAATGGTGGCGGGCCAAGCCTTGGTGGGCGATGTGGCCAGCTGCAGCTTCGCCGGGGGCATCACCACGGTTTCGTTGGTGGACCTCATCGACCCTGCGGGCAACCTGGGGCTCATCAGCGCGGCGCCCACCCAAGTGGCCTATGGGCCGCTGACCCCAGGCAATCGTGGCAACAGCCCGCGCCGTACCGAGGCCTTAACCTTCACGGTTGGTAGCAACACCGTGGCGCTGAATAACGATGCGGGTGACTTAGCCCTGCGCCACAACGGCAACCTGGTGGCGCGGGTGGGGGCAGGGGGCCTAAGCGGCCTGGCCCCCGCCAGCGTTGGCTCCGCCGCCTTGGCGGCGGCGGTGGCCGAGGCGCTTAATCCGGTGGGGTTGGTTTCGCCCTTTGCCGGTACGGCCGCACCGAATGGCTGGTTGTTTTGTTTTGGCCAGGCCGTTAGCCGCACCACCTTCGCGGCCTTGTTTACGGTGCTGGGCACCGCCTACGGGGCGGGCGACGGCACCACCACCTTCAACCTGCCCGACCTCCGCGGCCGCACCCCGTTTGGCTTGGATAACATGGGCGGCACCGATGCCGGGCGGCTGAACACCGCCAACAGCTTAGGTGTCAGCGGTGGCGCGCAGTTGAAAACCCTGACCAGTGATAACGTGACGCTCAGCGTCGCCAACCTGCCCAGCCACAGCCATGCCACCACCATCGATACCAACCTCGCCAGCGGCCATGGTACCAACACCGGCAGCTTGGCGCGCGGCGTGCAGAACGGCAGTTTCCTGAGCGACTACAACCTGGGCGGCACCACCGGCAGCCCCAGCATTTTCCCTACCGCCAATACCGGCAGCGGCACGGCCTTTACCGTGACCGACACCAATGTGGATTTCATGCCGCCGTTCCTGCAACTCAACTACATCATTAAGGTCTAAGCCGATGCTGCCCTTAACCACCTTGGCCGAGGCCGACTGGCCCGCACTGCACCGCTTGATGCGCCGCCGCAAGTTCCCGCACACGCCCGCCACGCTGCAACAGGCCGCGCCGCATTTTCGGGCCGCCACGGTGTTGGGGCTGAAGGGGCGGGGCGGGTTGCAGGCCGGGTTTATCTTTGGCCCGCCCGAACACGGCATTGCCTTCTTCGACGCCGTGTGCCGCACCGCCGCCGCCGGGCGCTGGGCCACGCGCCCGGTGCTGCAGGCGCTGTTCCGGCACGCCTTTGCACCCCCGCCACAAGGTCTGGGGCTGCGGGCGCTGTGGGTACAACCACACGGCCGCACCGCGCTGCAGGCCTGCTTGGCGGCTGGGTTTCAGGCCGTCACGCCGCTGAAGCTGCGCGATGGTTCGCCTCCGGTATTGGTGATCACGCCACGCTTGGTGCCCATCACCTTTTCATTCAACCCGCAACAAGGAGCACATCACCATGGGCAGCCTGTTTAAACCCAAACAACCCGCCCTGCCGCCGCCCGCCCCTCCGGTGTTGGTGCGCGATGAAGTCAACGGGGTGGAACAAGTCCCCATCACCGCGGCCGATGGTAGCGTCACCTACGTCACCCGCGCGCTGGCGCTCACCCCGCAGCAGCAGGCCGAACGTGACGAGATCAATAAGATCGTCGCCGACAGCCTGGCCGAAATCAATCGGCTCTCGCGCGCCGACTACGCCGCCGACGCCGCCACCCAGAAGATTTTGGATGACTGGCAACAACGCCAAGAACAACTGTTGGCCCAAGAAAGCGCGCGCCGCAGCCAGCAGGAAGAGGAACGCCTGGCCAGTCGCGGCCTCGGCGACAGCACCACCGCGCAACAGGTGCGCCGCCAGCGGGCGTTGGATGAGCAGGACGCCCGCAGCACCTTGGCGCTCAGCCGCAGCGAATTGGGGAATCAAATCCGCGGCGAAAAGTTGGCCTTGCAGCAAAACCTCTTCAACACCGCCAGCGGGCTGAAGGATGCCAACCAGGCCCGTACCACCCGCGCCGCCACCGCGGGCTTAAGCGATGCAGTGGCGCTCAACACTCAGCGCCAGGCCAGCATTTTGGATTATTACAACGCGCAAAACCGCGCGCAGAGTGGCTTGCTCAGCGGCCTCAGCAACCTGGGTGCCTTGGGCGGCTTGGGGGGAGATTTTACCAGCAGCGGTGGCGGCAAACGCGGCGAACAGTTGGGCGGCTTGCTGGGCGGCGCAGCGGGCCAGAGTGTGGCCGGCCCGTTTGGCCGCGTGGCGGGCAGTTGGCTCGGCAGCTGGCTGGGCGGCAAAATTTCCTAATCCAAACTTTAAAGAAAGGGTCTCTTCTATGGCTACCACCCCCACCACGCCCCATGCCATCCAGCGCTGGCGGCAGGAACAGTTCATGCCCTGGCTGCACCAAGCGCAGGCCTACCAGCTGGAAAAGGCACAGCAACAGGCCCGGCTGCGCCAACATCTCCCCGCGCTGCAAACCATGGTGGGGCTGCTGCTGGAAGGCCAGACCAACCGCGCCGTGCTGGCCTGGAACGGCTTAGGCTTGGAACCAGCTCTCGCTGACATTGTCTTAAGCCGCGACGGCGAACAAGTGCTGCTGCGCGCCAAGGGCGGACGCACCGAGATCTTACCGTTGACAGAGATTATCGACGCATTGCAGGCCTTAACCGCATCGCCGCCGGCTCCAACCAACCCGGCGGCGGCCAACCCAACGGCATTTAGTCCTGCGCCTGATCCAGCAGCCGGTTCTTGATGTCCTCGGCCAGCTTCTTATCGGCGTCGGGATTGGTGTGCTCTTCCACAATCAGCTCGCAGAGCAGGGCTTGCCAATCTTCTTCCTGCGCCTGCGGGAAGATGCGTTGGTCTAGGTAAACCTCCCAAAACAGCGCCACTTCGTTGGCCAAGCGCGGGTCGATGATGCTCTGCCGTTGGTAGCCCAAAATCGCGGTGTCGTGGAGCGAAACAATCACCTGCTTGCGGGTGTGGTAGGCCAAGTTGCCGCGGTAGCCGCGCCCCAACACCGGGGCCAGCAGCTCGTACACTTGGTCTTCGCCCTGCACCAAGCCGGGGCTGCAGCGGGTGTCGTTCGGCACCAAGTAGCCGAAGCGGGTGATGAGGTCGGCGGTGGCGGGGGGGAAGTCAAAATCCAGCTCGGCGCCCTGACGGGTCAGCACGATGTTGTAGCGTTGCGGGGTTAACGGGCCACCCGCAATCGGTTTTTCGGCAGCAGAAGCACTCATGCCCGGCACCGTACGCAAGAAGTGGCGCCGCCGCAACCCAAATGGTGGCAATAACAGCACAGAAACGCAGCACAGAAAGGCAACCGACCGATGGAACTGAAAGTGATTGTTGATGAACTGCAAGCCCTGCGGGGCGAATTGCATGGCCTGCGCGATGACCTGCGCCACTACCAAGGGTTTGTGGGCGGCGTGGCCTGGCTGATGGGCGGCGTGGCCGCGGCTGCGGGCGTGTTGGTGAGCTGGCTGAAGGAAGGGGCGTAACCATGTCCGCGCTCCCGCTGCGGCCAATCCGCCGCCACATCATTCACTGTAGCGCTTCCGCGCATGGCGACGTCGCCGAAATCCGCCGCTGGCACTGCGCACGCGGGTGGAACGATATTGGCTACCACTTTGTCGTCCGCCCCGATGGCGAAGTGGAAGTGGGCCGCATGCTGACCGAAATCGGCGCCCATTGCGAAGGCCAGAACCGCGAAAGTGTAGGCACCTGCCTGGTGGGGAACATGCAGTTTACGCCTGGCCAGTTCGCCGCGCTGCGGCGTTTGCACGCCATGCTGCAAAGCCTCTTTCCAGGCCTCACGGTGCATGGCCACCGCGACTTCAACCCCCACAAAACCTGCCCCAATTTCGATGTGAAAAAAATACTTACATAAGGAACTTCATGTATGTTGCAAGCGGCACTCCCCATCTTAAGCCTGCTGGCCGACACCCTGCTGGCCCGCAAAACCGAACTCGCCAAACAAACCGGCTTGCCCGAAACGGCCATTGGGCAGGTGGGGGCGGCGGTAAGCGACCTGCTCACCCGCGATGAACGTGCCGCCGCGGCGGTGATGGCGGAAATCGACAAAGCCCGCCAGCATGACATTGCCACCGATTCCGCAGCCCCGCCGGTGGTGGTGTTGCTGCGCGGGTTGGTGCGCCCGGTCATCACGCTGGCGGCCTGTTTTTGGTACATCTTCGCCCGGCTCAACGAGGTCCCGTTGCAAGCGGAAGACTACGCCATCATCGGCGGCATCATGGCGTTTTGGTTTGGCTTCCGGCCGTTTGAAAAAGGCTTGCGCCCAACGTCCAAAGGGTAGCTATTTCACGGTTCCACGCGATAATGCCACAAGGGTGCGTGAAGTGTGCCACAATCCACAAAAAACGCTGGCAGCCAAATAACTTTCCGGTATGGTGGCGAATAAACAAAAGAGCTTCACCGTTCCATGACCGCGCCCACGCCTCCCGCACCCTCCGGCACCGAGATTGACGACATCATGTCCTCAATTCGGGAATCGGTGGCGACCGAAAGCACCAAGGTAGGGCAGGGCAATGATGATTTGCTCAATGCCGCCGCCAACGAGGATGACGTGCTGGAGCTCACCCCTGCCGAACTCACCAGCCCGGCCGCCGCGCCGACCGCCTTACCGCCCGGCAATGCCGCAGATATTCTAGGCGTACCTACCCTCAGCCCGGCCGACGAAGCGGCCGACGAATTTGATAAGCTGCTGGCCGAAATCGGCCAGGAAAAGCAGCAGCGGGCGGCGGAAATCCAAGCCCAAAAGGCGGCGCTGCTGGCCGATGTGGAACCGCTGGGGGCCGAACCGTTGGCCGCTCCGGCGGTACCGGAAAGCAGCCCGACATTGCCTGAAGCCGCCGACACCGACGCCGCGCTGGGCTCACCCGCCACCGAGCCCACCGCACTGCCTCCCATGGCCGCGCCTGTGGCGGCCCAACCGGTGGTCGCGCCGCCCGTCGCCACCCACAAGGTCGGCATGCTGCCCGGCAGCGACGGCCTGCAGTTGGTGTTGCCCACCGAAGTGCTGGCCGCCGCGCTGCGCCCGATGGTGCAGGGGTGGTTGGATGCCAACCTGCCCAAGGTGGTGGAACAGTTGGTGCAGGCGGAAATCGCCAAACTGAATCAATAAAAATCCTGCCGCGCCAAAAACGCGGATTGCGGACGTTGTTGATGAAATAAAAAAGCCCCCGTCATTCTTAGCGATGATTGTGGGGGCTTGTTCGTTCCGCAAAGGGCCCCTCTTGCAAAGAAGCCTCTGGGTTCGTGCACCGGTGTTTGTTCGTTGTTCTATTCGCCGGTCAGCTTTGTTCTTCGCCAGCAGGTCATGCCCTTCATACAGGCTTCCCTGAACTGGTAAGCGTACCTTGCCAAGCCCATGCCAAAGTTCAAGCGGTAAGCTTGCCACAGCGCCAAACGGGCCACAGGGCTGTGGTTTGCCTGCCAATTGGTCACGCAAGTCTTTGAAATGTCGCTTTGCGCTTGACGCCATGGCCCACCCCCTTAAGGGTAACGGCATGAAAAGCACCGCTGTTCCTCTGTTTTCCCGGATGTTCGCTTGGCGCGATGGCCAAGGCCCCTGGGGCAAACCGCAAGCCAAGCGTGGCGCCGCGCCGCAAGAACCCAAAACCGTCGGTGCCGGCCGCGCCCGTAACGGCAACACCACGCCGTCGCAGCCCGAGCTGGAGGAGATGGTCAACCAAATGCGCGAAAAGTTCGGCGCCTTCATGGGGGGCAACGGCAGCGACCGCGGCGGCGGCACCGGCAACGGTTTTGGCTTGCCCGGCGGTTTTCAGCCCGAGTGGGCGCTGGTCGGGTTGGCGGGCCTGTGGCTGATGAGCGGCTTCTTTATTGTGGCGCCGGAAGAGCAGGGGGTGGTCACCCGCTTTGGCGCCTACCAGCGTACGGTCGACCCAGGCCTCAACTTCCACGCCCCCTGGCCCTTAGAACGGGTGCAGAAACTGCCTGTGCAACGCGTGAATCAGTTGGCGATTGGCTTCCGCAGCGGCGAGGGCGGCACGCTGGATGTCCCCGCCGAAAGCCTGATGCTGACCAAAGACCAAAACATTGTGGATTTAGACTTCACCGTGCAATGGCGCATCGTTAACCCCAGCGCCTTTTTGTTTAACCTGGCCAACCCCGAACGCACCGTGGCCGATGTGGCCGAAAGCGTGATGCGCGAAACCATCGGCCGCCATACCATCGATGACGCGCTGACCAGCAACAAGGTGAAGATCACCACCGAGGCGCGTGATTTGCTGCAAGCCGTGCTAAACCGCTATGGCGCCGGCGTGCGCGTGGTGGGGCTGCAATTGCAGCAGGTGAACCCGCCCGCCGAGGTGATTGACGCCTTCCGCGATGTGCAAGCCGCCAGCGCCGATGCCGAAAAGCTGAAGAACGAGGCAATGGGCTACGCCAACCAAATTGTGCCGTTGGCCCGTGGGCAAGCGGCCAAGCTGCTACAGGAAGCGGAAGCCTATAAAACCGCCCGGGTGGCTCAGGCGGAGGGGGATGCCGCCCGCTTCAACGCCCAGGTGGAAGCCTATCAGGCCAACCCTGCCGTGACCAAGCAGCGGTTGTACCTGGAAACGATGGAAGAGGTGCTGCCGGGGCTCCCCAAAGTGGTCACCACCGGCCGCGGTACGCAAAGCGTACTGCCGTATTTGCCGTTGGATCGGCTGCCCAAAGCCAGCGGTGGCAACCAAGGGGGGGCTCAGTAAATGGAACGTTTCCGTATTCAACCGCTGTACCTGTTCGGGGGCTTTGGCGCGCTGATTTTGCTGCTCAACACCTTCTTTACGGTGAGCCAAACCCAGCAGGTGATGGTAGTCTCGCTTGGGCAAATCGTGCGCGAGGTGGATGAACCCGGCCTCCACATGAAGGTACCGTTCCTGCACCAGGCGGTGGTGTTCGACAAACGCATCCTGGAAACCGACAGCCCCGCCGAGGAAGTGCAAACCCTGGATAAGGAACGCGTAGTGGTGGATAGCTTCACCCGCTGGCGGATTACCAATGCCGGGCAGTTCTTCATTTCGGTGCGCACGGTGGGCACGGCGCAGCTGCGGCTGGATACGATTGTGAACAGCGCGCTGCGCGAAGAGGTGGCCAATGTGCGCCTGGTGGAACTGGTAGATGACAAGCGCGATGACGTGATGACCCGGATCCTCCGCCGCGTGCAGAGCGAAAGCCGCGGCATGGGGATTGAGGTGGTGGATGTGCGCTTGAAGCGTGCCGACCTGCCCGAGGCCAATAGCGAAAGCGTGTTCCGCCGGATGCGCGCCGAGCGGGAAAAGGAAGCGTTGGAACTGCGCGCCAAGGGGGAAGAGGAGGCGGCCAAAATCCGCGCCGAGGCCGAAAAGGAACGCACCATTATCTTGGCCGAGGCCACCCGCGATGCGCAGGTGATGCGCGGCCAGGGCGATGGCCAGAGCATCCGCATCACCGGCCAAGCCTTCTCCCGCGATGCCGACTTCTACAAGCTGACGCGGAGTCTGGAGGTGTATCGCGCGGCGTTGACCCCGAGCAGCACCTTGATGGTGCTGGATCCTTCGACCGAGGTGTTGGATAAGTTGGTCAATCCGTAACCGCAGCATGGCCACCTCTGTCATCCTGAGCGTCGCGCAGGCCCCAGGTCTTTACAGCGTCGCGAAGACCTGGGTCTTTCGGCGTGGCCTCAGGATGACAATCGGCGCAGCTACCGCTCTCACTCTCAGCGCCTGCGACAATGCCCCCAGCCCAGGTGAGCTGGTACTGAAGCATACCTTGGGCACCAACGTGGCGGCGCTGCAGGTGCAAACGCTGGAAGGTGCGCCGCAGCCGTTGGCCGACCTGGCGGGCGGCACCCAGCCGATTGTGCTCAACGTCTGGGCCACCTGGTGCACCCCCTGCGTGGCGGAAATGCCCACGCTCGCGGCCTTGGGCCAAAGCGGCCGGGCCCGGGTGGTGGCGATCGCCACCGATGCCTCGGCCACGGTGGTGAAGGATTTTCTGCGCCGGCAAGCCTGGGGCCCGGGGGTGGAGATATGGTATGACCCCCGCGGCACTGTCACGCGTGAGGCGCTCAGCGCCAAAGCGCTCCCCAGCAGCTATGTGCTTAACCCCAGCCTGACTATCACCTACGCCGTTGCCGGCGAACGCGACTGGCGCGAATGGGGCACGGCGGCTTGGTAAAAGCAACCAACGGGGCGAGAACCACTCAAATTGTATGTAAAAAATCGTTGCAAGCCAGCGACATAGGGCCTGGCTGAGGAGACGGCAGAGCCATTTAATTGTCAGGCCGCTCGGGGAATTGGGTTTAGACTTAAAACATGAAAATCCTTCCTCATGCCGCCTTCCATTCCGCCTGGTTTGCCAGTGCCCTGGTGCCGTTTGTCCCGGTGCTCGCCATCGAACGCGTGGCGCAACCGACCACGAACTTGAACAGCGCGGCGACGCAGACGAAGATTGACGAGAACCGCACCCGGGTGAACTGCGTCGACGGGGCGCTGAACCAGAGCGTGATGACCTGCCCGCAGGATTGCATGATCCCGACCACCAACGTGAGCGTGACCACGGTGGACGTGTGCGACGTGAGCGGTGCCAATGCCTGGACGTGCCGCTGGCCAACCCAATGGGTGACGGAAAACGAACAGTGCAACAACCTGGGCTTTGGCACGGGCTGGACAGGCACGGCCACGGTGCGGCGGGAGTATGAGATTCAGCAGTGCGGTCAGGTGGTGATCCCGACCGGCAAGCCGCTGCAGCTGATCGACGTGAGCCAGTGCGCGCGTAACCGCAACGAGACGGACACCAAGCCGTGCCCAGACCGTAACAACGCCTACCTGGCCAATGAGCTTGGCGGGGCGGTGGGCGAGCAATGGCGCCAAGCCACCAGCAAAGAAACCGGCTGGCAAGGGGCGGGGGTCACGCTCAGCCGGCCAATTGTGGAAGGCTTAACGCCCCAGGGAGCTGTGCAGGTTTTAAGCCGCGGTGCCTATAGCATTGCAAATGTGCAATGTTTTCGGAATGCCCAACGGCAAGTGATTGTCCCGTGCGTGAATGCCGCCGGTGTGGCCGTGGCCAACCCCGAACAGGGGTGTATTATGGATTTGCCCCAAAGTACCATCCAATTCAGCCAAAATTTGGTCACCTTGCCCAATGGCTATGACCGCCACTGGAGCTATACCCGCAGCACGGTCTATGCCAGCACCTGCACCACTACCTACCCTTCCTACAACACGGGGGTGGCGAATGTGCTCCAAGCGTTGGGCAATGATTTAATTGCCTTCAGCGTGGTGTCATCGGAAAGCCCCAAAATTCTGCAACAGCAATGCAGCCAGGAAACAATCAGCCGTGGCTGGACCACCCATGATATTGCCTCGGGGACGTGTGGTTGCCTTCGTACTTACAGTTCTGGTGGTGATGGTGGTGATGGTGGTGGCGACGGCGACGGCGGCGGCGGGGATAGTGGTGGTGACAGCGGCGACGGTGGCGGCGGCGGCGGTGGC
>JADCGN010000074.1 GCA_020249005.1 Alphaproteobacteria bacterium | reverse complement strand
GGTGGGCAGAAAGTACACCACCACCATGCTGTTGAAGCCCAACACCAATTTCCGGCTGACCGACCAACGCAGCAAAAAGCGCAACCAATGCGGCTGCAACGACGGTAAATTGCGGCAGAAAAACAGCACGATGGCGATGACCAGCAACACCAACAAATAAATGTAGTTCGCCCGCAACCACACGCTGGCGTACCAAAACCACACCAAAATGAACGGGAACGTTTCAAGTGCCGCAGGGTTCCGTTCCAACACGGGTGAGATCACCAACGGCAACATGATGATCAACACCCCCAAGGTCAGCGCCACCAACATGATGCCGATAATCAAGGGGCCGGTGAGTTTGGTGATGAGGTCGCGCCGTCCGCCGTACTCGGTTTCCATCGCGCTGACCAAACTGGGCAGCGCCTGACGCAATTGGCTGCTGCGTTCGGCCGCTTCCACCACCGCCAGCTCTTGGCTACGAAAGCCCAGGCCCGCATTCGCCAAGGCTTCGTAAAGCGGGGTTTGGCCGCTGCTCACCTCGGCGCTCACCAAATCCATTTTCGGCGCCAGCGTGGCATATTCTTCCTGGCTGAAACCGCCCGTGGTGTTGCGCACCGCCTCGGCCAGCGACATTTGCCCCGAACCCGAGCTCAACCAGCCGGCCAACGTCTTGAAAAAGTCGATACGGTCGGTCGCCGAGAGCGCTGTTTTGCCGATCTCTAAACCCATGGCGCGTCCAATTCTACTCCCTGCTGCCCAACGCAGCCGCGGGCAACCGCGCCGGGGCCGTTAATCTGGCCTTACTTTGTCAGGGTTTCGGCAGAAAGTTCAAGAATTTTCGTCGAAAGTTCCGCCGCGTCGGTAATCCCGCGTTTTATATGCAACACACCCATCCGGCCCATCGGCTGCCAGCCGGCGCGCCGGGCCATATCTTCCATCCCCACGTAATTTTCCGCCTCGCTGGCCTCGATGATTTCCTTGCTGGGCTTCAACCATTCGGCCACCGCGATCCGGCCATAATAGCCGGTAAAGTTGCAGCTGGCGCAGCCCTCGGGGTTGGCCACATGCAGGTCGCTACCATCCAAACTTACCTGGTAACGGTCAAACACGTAGCGGGTATAATCGTCGGGGGCCTCCTGCGTCAGTTTGCAATGGGTGCACAACCGGCGCACCAAGCGCTGCGCGGCAATCCCCCGCACATAACTTAACAGAAAGCCTTTAATGCCTAACTCGGCCAAGCGGGCGATGCTGTCAATCGCGGTGTTGGTGTGGAGCGTGGTGAACACCAAGTGACCAGTGTTGGCCGCTTCAAACACCAAGCTGGCCATTTCGTGGTCGCGCACCTCACCGAAAATCACCACGTCCGGGTCGGCCCGCAACGAGGACTTCATCAACTGCAACCCGGTTCGGCTGGGGTCATCGGCCGCCACTTCCATCTGCACGGCATAGCCCGGCACCCGCTTTTCCGGCGGGTCTTCAATCGTGTGCACCGAAAGCCCCTTGGCCATCGGGTTGACGCTCACCACCGCGGCATGAATTGATTCGGTCTTCCCGCTCCCGGTCGGGCCGGTCCAGAAAATCACCCCATTCGGCGCACTGGCGGCGCTCTTCACCTTTTCAATAAAATCTTGCGGATAACCCAACGCTTCCAGCGGCATCACCTCGGGTTGTAGGCGCCGGATCACGATCCGCGGCACCGGCCCTTGGCGGCCGGCATGGGGCTGAATTTGCACCCGCCAATCGTAACCGCTGCGGCTAAAGGCGCCCTTGTTGGCGTGGTTGAGGTTCACCTTGGGCATCCGCGCCAAGTTCTCAATCCGCACGCGCAGGCGGTCCAACTGCTCGAGCGTAATCACCTCTTTAGGGTGGACGAAGCCGTCAATTCGGTACTTCACCACAGCACGCGGCTCGCCCTTAATCGAAGGGTCGATGTGGATATCCGAACTCCGGCTGTCGATCGCGTTGGAAATCAGCCGGTCGAGCAACGCTTCGGCTTCCATCCCAGCGTCGATGGTTTCGCTCTCGCCGCTCAGCCAAAACGCCCCGGCCACTTCCCGCAGGCAGAAGTGCCAGTGCATGCGCAAATCACCGCTGAAGAATTCCCGAATTTTCGCCTCCACCACCAAATCGCGGATGGGGCTGTCGTGTGCCAAATGGAAATCGGTCACCTGGCCGCTGTCGTCCTTGATCAGCGTCACCGGCACAATCCGTTCCGCCCGCATCAGGGTTTTCAGTTTGGGTGGCAGCTGTTGGCGCAAAGCAAAGCCTTCGGGGGGAATGTCAAGAACCGACATCATTTCCCGCATTTTGCCTACCCGGGCCATCGCGCGAGCCAGTTGAATCCGCGTGACCACTTTTTGCCCAAGCAACTGCCGCACCGCTTGCTCGGCTTGTTCGAGCGGTTGTTGCAACGCGCTTTCCACGCGCTGCTTGGCCACATTATCAAGTCCCAAGTCGTTCGCCGCTTGAAGCGTGCGCAATATCTGGCTGTAGGTTTCTTGGCGTTGGGTTAAGTCTGACAGGCCCGTTGGGGTTGGAAAACTCTCTCCCATCAAACCGCCAACGGCGGGGTCAGCCCCCGCCATTGTCGGTTTATTGGAGAGTGCCCAATCCATTAGTTGATCGAGGCGGCCACGTAGCAGGCAAACACCGCGGAGTTGGTCCCGGCCGTCACGGTGCCGACGGCACCGCCCGAGGTCCCCGGCAAGCAGGTGGTGTTGCTGAACACCACGCGGCCTTGGGCCCCGTTGGTCTCCCCATCAATCGCGCGGTCGGCTTCCTGCGCATCGGAAAGCGGTACTTGGGCAAACTGTACAATTAAGTACGTGTTGGTAGCAGGTGCCCCAGTCCAAGCGTTGACCGTGGCCGGCAGCATCGAGATGTCGCCACCATAGTTGTTTTCCAGGCTGGTGGTGCCGTTGATGGTGAACCCACCCAACAAGTTGCTTAAGTTCGCTGCGTTGATGGTCGGCAGCAACGCCGCCCCAGCCGGGGTAACCGCCGCCATGATCAGCACGTTTCCGGTGGCCGCCGCGGTCGGGGCCGTGGCAAAGGCTTGATGCGGGAAGACGCGTTGTGCGGCGTAGAATTGGGTGAGCCCATCTTCCACCTGCTTCAGCTGGCTACCCAGTTTGGTCCCACTGGTGCGGTTGATCAGCTGCCAACCAATCGTGATGATGATCAAGGTAATCAAAATCGCAATAATGGCTACAATCAGAATGGTTTGGTCAATCGTATAACCCTCACGACGCGGTCCAAAATTCCGATAAATCCGATTGAATGCACGTAGCATTTGCGCGTTCTCCTTTGTCCTTCCACAGTATCAGAACAAGCGGGAGGCCTGCTGACAAGCCAACTGACAGCCTAAACCCTAGTTCAGGCGCCGCACCTGTAGCAAAATTACAAATTCCACTTGGCGGTAGGCAATATTTTCCTCGTTACCAAGTTTACCCACCAAGGGAATATCGCGGAAAATCGGTAAGCCGCTTTCGGCGTCGGTGGCCACCGTGGTGGTCAACCCGCCAATCGCCTTGATCTCACCATCACGAATCCGCACCTTCTGGTCAATCAAGCGCGTATTGGCAATCGGCGCCACCCCGGCATCGGTACCGCTTACGCCGCCGGGAATCCGCACGTTACGGTCCGAGCTGGTGATCGGGATTTGCAGCGAAATGGTGTGCGGTTCGCTCGGGTCATCGGCAATCTGGGCCGAGGCCGAGAACTGCAGCCCCAAGAACTGCGAGCGTTCTTCCACATCCGAGGCCGTGCTGGTGGCCGTGCCAGTGGTGGTGGTGCTTTTCACGATGAAGTATTTCTCGTTCGTGCCGTCAATCAAGGTCGCCCGTTGGCGATCCATCAGCTCCATCACGGGGTGCATCAGCTGGTAGGTGGTGCTGTAGCGTTCCAGCAAGCCCACCACGGCATCCAAGTTATTGTTGGCAATACGGAATCCACCCAACGTGGCATCACCTTCTGCGCCAAAGCCTGTCACCGCATTACGCGTCAACAAGGTGCTGAGCGTAGAGGCAATACTGCCCGGAGCCCCAAAGCCGAAAGAATTATCGCCGGGGTTCGCATTCGCGGCACGGATGGAACCCTTTTGGTCGAAGTTCCGGTTGCGGGAGACTGCCAATACGCGGGCTTCCAGCATAATCCGGCGATTGGCAATGTTTTCGGTGCGCTGAATGATTTCGTTGGCCTCTTCCAGCACGCTTTGGGCAGCACGCATCTGCACCAAGCCAACCGACGGGTTCACGCGCACATAACCACAGGCACGGCTGCTGCTCTCGTTTTGGGTGGTGGCCGTCTGGTTGTTGGTGGCTGGGGCGGCGCTGTTCGGTGCGGCGTCCGTCATCAGCGCCGCGTCGGCGGGCGCCGCACCATTCGGCGGTGGCAACAAGGCGGGCTGGGTGGGGGTAGCTTGGCCTTCCCGGTTGCCCGTATCGACTGTTTCTGCCTCTTCATTCGAGCAGGAATTTTTCACCAACTCTTTCAAGTCGGTTTCCATATCCTTCCACAGGTTGCGCTCGTACTTAATCTTAACTTTGTTCGTGCCGCCGGCCGTCATCCCACCGCCGCCGCTATCACTTTCCCCGTCACTGCTGCCGGCTGAAAAATCTGAGCTGTAGCTCACTTCCACATCTTCGTTGCGGACCGGTTCAAACAGGTTCACGGTCCACTGGCGCTGCGGCAGGCCACCCACTGTAATGTAGTCGCCACGCTGCACCGCACTCAAGCCGTGCGGCGTCAGCAAAGCCTCGTAAGCCTCGTGGCAGGTAATGTCACGCAGGCGCGTGGTCACGCGGATGCTGTTCAGTTGGTTTTTATTCTCGTTGATGATGAGATTGCTGTTGCACTGTTCGGCCAAGCCACGCAGGGCCTGGGCTAACGTCACGTTGTTGCCCGGCGCAAACTCGGTCAGGCGCGGCGCGGCCGCCGAAGGCAACACCAACAGGCGGCGCTCACCCTCTTTGATGATTTGCACGCCGTAAACGTCTTCAATGTAGTTGCGCGCCTCATCGAAGGTCAGGCTCTTAATCACAATCTCCTGGCGGCGGTCTTGTTGCACGCCGTTGCCCCAACGCACGGCCAGGTTGTAGGTCCCCGCCACCCGCTGCATCACCTCTTCCAGGAAATACTCGCCGCTCATCGTTAGCGTGGCGTTGGCGGCCGCTTGGCGGGCCGAAATTGGCTCACCCACCCCAATTACTGCATTTTGGGATTGGCTGGTGCGGTAATCCTTGTAGGCATTGGCGGGAGATTCCCGCTGCGCCATGCTCAAATTATTGCAGGCCGCCAGGGCCAGCGCAGCACCCAACCAGAGCAGATTACGTCGCGTCATTATTGCACCCCACGGAAGCCAAAGCTGTCGCCGGCGGTCACCACAATCAGCTTACCGCCGGGGAAGATTTCATAGCGCAAGTTAAACACGCGCAGCACCCGTTCAATCGCCACCCCGAACGGTTCCTCAATGTGGGCCGGCTTCAAGACTTGGTCAGTCCCGGCGTACATGCGCAGGCGCCATTGGCCTTTGCCCGCTTGGTTGACCATGTTTTCCAAGGCATCGACCAGCGGCACTTCGTCGTAGTGCAAGCTGATGCGGTTTTCCTTCAACACCGTTTCGGTCACGGCCGCCCCGCTGGGCGCATCCGCCCCCACCGCGGTACCGCCACCGGTGTTGGCGCGGTCGGTGATCACCAAGCGCTGGGTGGCGTCATACTTAATCACGCGCAGCGGCTGGCCGCTCCGGCTTTGCAGGCGGGCCAGCAAGGCGTTCAGCACTTTCAAGAAGGGCTCTTCCGCCCGCAGCGACACTTCCATCTCGGGCAGGCTGGCGTTCACGTCGTCCAAATCCCACACCACGGTCCAGCCGCTGCCACCCACTTGGTCGAGCATCCGCTGCAACGCGCGGCGCACGGTAATCCGCTCTTCGTTCAGGCGCACAATGCCGTTTTGCAAATCCACCGTGGCTGGGCGGGCATTGCCGACGGCAATCTGGCGCCCCGCACCATCCACCATACCCACGCCCAGGTTGGCGCTGTTGGCATCCACACTCGGCATCCGCTGCCCGCCGGTGGCCAGTGAAGGCATTTGGCTCAAGTCTTGTGGCGCAGGGCGCCGCGGCTGCGGGAAGCTTTGCGCCAACTGCGCGCCATCCAGCGGGCCTGGGTCGGCGGCGATCCGCGCCAAAGCCTGGCTGGTGTCAGCTTCGCCGGTGGCCAACCGGTTCAGCATGGCCTCGCGGCTGGGGCCCACATCGGCACCGGCGGCTGGGTTCAGGCTGGCTTGCCAGTTCGCCAATTCGGTTTCAGTCTTGGCCCGCAGTTGGGCATGGGCGGGGATGAACAGCCCGCGGGTGTCGTCAACGTAATCGGCCACCGGGGTTTGGGCAATCGGCGCCACATAGCCAGGCACTGGCGTGGCAGCGTGCGCCAAAGCCGGCAGGGCAACGCCCAGCAGCAGCCCGCGGCGGCAAAGGACGGTAAGCGGATGGGTCGCCATGGTCGTGGCCTACAACCTCTTGTTATGCAGGCAGCCTAAGCGACGCATGCCTGTTGGCGAAAGCCCCCCCCGTACCAACCCTGATACGCCTGTGACCAGAAAAGCATAAAACCTGCCAACATTTTAGGCAGTACGCCCGGTAATTGGGTGAAGGAATTGAGTTTTACCCACGGCTCTGGCATACCATAGCTCTACTATGGATCCGCGCTACCGCTTTACCCTGGTCATCAGCTGCCTGCTGATCGCCTGGTGGTTGTGGGTGGTGGTCACCACCTTTCTCATCGGCCCCACCGGCCTCAACTGGGCCCGCTATCAGCAAGGGGTTTTTGCCGTGGGCGGCGCGGTGCTGGCAGGCTTTGCGGTGGTCTGGTTGGCCACGCAACTGATTGCCTGGCAACGCCAACGCAAAACCGGGTTTGAGGCCGAACCGACCGACGAATTCGGCACGGCGTTTGAAATGCTCAATGCCAACGGCCAGAGCGAATCGTTCAACATGGCGCTCAGCAAATTTCAACCAACCCTGGTGGCCCCGCCGGCCGCCTCGGCCCAGCTACACCCGCTGGAAGCTGAACTGCTGGGCTTCCTGCAAGGGTTTCAGCATTGGCCGCTCGACCCTGCCAAGCCCGAAATCACTCTCTACGAACAGGCCACCGCGCGGTGGCAGGTGATGCGCCACATCCCCGGCAGCGGCCCGTGGCACCGGGTGGCCGCCCTGGCGAAGGACTTGGCCGTGGTGCATGCGCTGGAAGAACAGCGCACGCCACCGCCTTGGTACCAGTTCGGTGCCCGTGACGTGGTGCGCTTCCGCCGCCGCACGGTGCCCAACCCCGGCATGAGCGCGCTGATTCTTTCCACCTTGCCCGCCTTCCGTGCCTTGCAGCACCAGCCCGAAGGCCCCGCTACGCAGCGGGCGTTGCTCACGGCGCTGCGCTACGCCCATATTCCGCAACAGTTGCCGCTGAATGCCGGGCCGTTGGCCGCCACTTTGGTGGAAGGCCTCACCCGCGCCGAAGCGCAACTGGGGTTGATCGATATCACCGAGCTCGACCAACTTACTCCCGCGCGCAAGGAAGCCCTGGAAAGTGGTTTGGCCAAGGCGTGGTTGGCGGCGCTCGACCATCTCACCCCGCAAGCCGACCTCACCCCCACCACCACCCTGTACCGCAGCGCCCAACCGGGCGGCACGCCGCTGCACTGGGTGGAACTCCGCAGCTTGCTGGCGGCCCTGGGCCCCGCGTTTGACCCCGAACTGCGCACCGTGTTGGGGCTGTGGGATCTGCCTGCCGACGACCCCCGCCACCACCGCAGCTGGGCCACACTCGGGCCGCTGTTGCAAGAACGCGATTTGATCGCCGATACCGCCTATAGCCTCAGTGCCGAGGTGGGCACCTTTATGCTGAGCGGGCCCAACCAACAGCCTTGGGGCCCCTGCGTGCTGCTCAACTTAACCGGTCCGCAATGCAGCCCCTTGCAGGCCAAATGGCAAAGCCTCCCCACCGGCCCCTTGGCCGAGCTGGCCTTAAGCCCCGCCAGCCTGCAGCGTCGCGCCGAAAGCCAGCTGCAAAGCATCGACACCAAATTGCGCGAGGCCTTTTAACCATGGCGCCAGGCCCCTGGGCGCTGATTGCGTTTGACCTTGACGGCACCTTAGCCGACACCGAAAGCTTCTCCATCCCCAACCTGCTGGAGCTGTTGGCCAACCATTATGGTTTGCACCTAACAACCGCGCAATGGTTCACCCACTACCATGGCATGTCGGGGCCTTCGCTGTTGGCCAAGCTGAATGCCGAGCACGGCACCACCCTGGTGTGGGAAGAGTTTTCACCCCGCCGCCAAGCCGCCTTAGAGCAGGTGATTCGGGCCAACGGGGTCGCCCCGTTGCCGGGCATGTTGCAAATGCTGCGCCGGGTATTGGCGCAGGGCCAACAGCTTGCCCTGGTCAGCAACAGCAACCCCACCCGCATTGCACTGACGTTGGATTATATCAACGGCCAACGACAGCACGGCGTGCTGCTGCCGCACGTGTTTCAGGGGCATATTTTTAGCGGCACCGACCCTGCCCACCCCAACCGCCGCAGCAAGCCGGCCCCCGATGTGTATCTGGCCGCCGCTGCGCATTACCAGGCCAACCCCGCCGCCTGTTTGGCGCTGGAAGATTCAGCCACCGGGGTGAAGGCCGCGGTGGCCGCGGGCTTCACCTGCTGGGGCTACACCGGCGCCGCCAGCGACACACACCAGGCCGCCGCCGAACTGACCGCCGCCGGCGCCAGCCAGATTGTGACGCATTGGGATGCCTTTCAACCCGCCTAACGGGCCATTTCAGTAAGGGTAAGGGCAGATTCCGTTAAGGGGTGGGCTGTTGGAACGCATCCGGCGTGGGTACATCCAAATCGGTGGGCCGCAGGTAGCCTTCTTCGCCGCTGGGAATCACTTCCACCGCGCACCAGTCGGGCGTGCAGGGTTCCGTTAAGGCCACCATCACCCCCGGCGCCAAACGGGCCACGGCCCGGCTGCCGGGTTCGGCATCTTTCAGCAGGCGTGCCGGTTCCTTGCTGGCCACCAAGGCGGTGATGCGCTTGCTCACCATTGCCTGGTGGACCCAACCCTCTTCCCCCTCAAAATCCCGAATCTTCAGGTAATTATCAAACCGCGCCACCAAGGCCACCGGGTAACCTGCCCGCCAGTAGACCCACAAAATGGGGTATTGCGTGCCGGGGCCACTGCGCACGTTCACCTCACCACGCTTCAGGCTGGCCGCCCGCGGGAATACCTCACCGGCTTTGGCCCCCGCTTCAGGAACCGGTTGCGCCAGCGCCGCCCCCCAGGGGAGGAGACAGAGCAAGCCCCACAACCAACGCATAGCCATGGTTGTACCCTACCCCACCCGGTACGCCAAGGCCTCCGCCACATGGGGTTTGCCGATGTGTGGCGCCGCTGCCAGGTCGGCCAACGTCCGTGCCACCCGCAGCACGCGGTGATAGCCGCGCGCGCTAAGACCCATCTTCTCCGCCGCCGCATTCAGCAGCTGGCGGCTTTCTGCCTCCAGCACGCAGGTCTCTTCAAGCAACTGGCCGGTCAGTTCGGCATTGCAGATCGCGCCCCTCCCCTGCAGCCGCGCGGCCTGGCGTTCACGCGCCGCGCGCACCCGGGCCGCCACCACGGCGGTGCCTTCCTTGGCGGGCGGCAGACTTAAATCCTCGGCCTTCACGGCCGGCACACTCACCCGCAAATCAAAACGGTCGAGCAACGGGCCACTCAAGCGGTTTTGGTATTGCTGGGCGCAGCCGGGCTGGCTTTTGCAGCCCTTTTTCGCATCACCTAAATAACCACAGGCGCACGGGTTCATCGCGGCAATCAGCTGAAAGCGCGCCGGATACGTCACGTGCGCGGCGGCGCGGGCAATCGTGATGCTCCCCGTTTCCAACGGCTGGCGCAGCGTTTCCAGCACCGCGCGGGGGAACTCGGGCAGCTCATCCAAAAACAGCACGCCCCGGTGCGCCAGGCTCATTTCGCCCGGTTTGCCTTTTAAGCCGCCGCCCGTCAGGCTCACCGCGCTGGCGCTGTGGTGCGGGTCGCGAAACGGCCGGGTGGTGAGCAGCCCGCTGTCGGGTAGCTTCAGCCCGGCCACGCTGTGCACCATGCTCACTTCCAGCGCTTCCGCCGCCGTCAACGGCGGCAATAACGCGGGCAAACGGCTGGCCAGCATGCTCTTGCCGCTGCCGGGAGGGCCACTCAGCAGCAAATGATGCCCCCCCGCCGCGGCGATTTCGGCCGCGCGCTTGGCGCCTTCTTGGCCGCGAATGTCCCGCAAATCCGGTGCGTGATAAGGCTCCGCTGCCGCTGCCTGCGGGGTTGCCGGGGCCAACAGTTCCTCACCCCTAAAATGCCGTATCAACGCATGCAGGCTGGGCACCCCCAACACCCCCACCCGGCCTGCTTGATTGGCCCAGGCGGCTTCGGCCGCATTGGCACTCGGCACCAACACCAGCTGCGCCCCGGCTTGGGCGGCATACAGCGCGGCAGGCAAGCACCCCGGCACGCCGCGCACGCTGCCATCCAACCCCAACTCGCCAAACAACCACAGGCCGTGGGTCACGTCGGCTGGGATCACCCCAAACGCCGCCAGCAGCGCACAGGCAATTGGTAAGTCGTAATGGCTGCCGTCCTTGGTGAGATCGGCGGGGGAAAGGTTCACCGTGATGCGCTTGTCGGGCAGCGCAATCCCCAGCGCGTGCAGTGCGCCACGCACGCGGTCGCGGCTTTCCTTCACCGCATTGCCCGCCAGGCCGATGATGAACACTCCCGGCTGCCCACCGGAAAGCTGCACTTCAATCTGCACCGGCGTGCCCTGCAAGCCTTGCAGCGCCAACGTGTGAACGGCCACCACCATACAATATCTGTAACGGAAATCAAACCCGCTGCCAAGCGAAACTTGCGGCGCCACGGCCACGGGGGGTGCGGCCGCCGGCTTACGGTGGCCTGAAACTTTTCCCCACACCGCTTGGCAGGCCGCGGTAAAGCAGTTACACGGGCGCCTCACCATTTGGTAAGCCCGCGTGGCTTGCCCCCCGTTTACCCAAGCACAACTGGAGAAACCCATGAAGCTTGAACCCTGCCGCCACGGGCTGCGTGAA
Organism: Alphaproteobacteria bacterium; assembly: GCA_020249005.1. GTDB lineage: Bacteria > Pseudomonadota > Alphaproteobacteria > UBA2136 > UBA6156 > JADCGN01. The sequence continues at coordinate 2,318 of JADCGN010000074.1, read as the reverse complement.
GCCGCCCAGCACGATTTGGCCCTACAATTGGCCAGGTTCGCGGGTAACAAAAACCACCCGCTGGTGATTGCCGCCCAAGCCAGTGGCCGCTTGGCCCAAATGCAGGCCTCGGCGGCGGAAGAACGCATCTTCAGCGGCCAGGCCACCGTGGCCCAGCAGGCGGAAGGCCTTAAGCGCCAACGGCAATTCGGTTAAGCGTTTGCCGTCGTGGCCCTTTTCCCCCGCTGCACCTTGTGTGCGGCGGGGGTTTTGCGTATAGAAGCGCGTATGTCCGGCCCCCAACCCAAGCAAACGCTGTCCCACATCCGCAATTTCAGTATCATTGCGCATATCGACCACGGCAAATCCACCCTGGCCGACCGCTTGCTGGAAATCACCGGCACGATCGACAAGCGCGCCATGAAGGACCAAATGATGGATACTATGGAGCTGGAGCGCGAGCGCGGCATCACCATCAAGGCCAACGCCACCCGGCTTAGCTACAAGGCCAAGGATGGCCAAACCTACCAGATGAATTTTATCGACACCCCCGGCCACGTGGATTTCGCCTACGAGGTTTCGCGCAGCCTGGCGGCGTGCGAAGGCGCGCTGCTGGTGGTGGATGCCGCCCAGGGCGTGGAAGCACAAACGCTGGCCAACGTTTATACCGCGCTGGAGGCCAACCTGGAAATCCTGCCGGTGCTGAACAAGATTGACCTTCCCGCCGCCGAACCCGACCGGGTGAAAAAGCAAATTGAAGACCTGATCGGCCTCCCCGCCGACGATGCCGTGATGTGCAGCGCCAAAACCGGCGTGGGCGTGGCCGATATTTTGGAGCAAATCGTGCAGAAAGTCCCCGCCCCGGTGGGTGACCCCAAGGCCCCCGCCAAGGCGCTGCTGGTGGATGCCTGGTACGACAACTACCTGGGCGTGGTGGTGCTGGTGCGGGTGCTGGATGGTGTGCTGCACAAGGGCAGCAAGGTGAAGCTGATGAACGCCGACCGCACCTATGTGCTGGACAGGGTGGGCGTGCTGCACCCGCAAGAGGCCACCCGCTTCCGCGCGGTGGAAGCCTTGTACGCGGGCGAGGTGGGCGTGCTGACCGCCGCCATTAAGGAAGTGGCCGACGCCCAAGTGGGCGACACCATCGCCGACTTCACCGCCGCCAGCCAAGGCCTCATAACCCCCCTGCCCGGCTTTAAAACCGTGCCGCCGATGGTGTTTTGCGGGCTGTACCCCACCGAAGGCGACGATTACGAAAAACTGAAGGAATCGCTGGCCAAGCTGCGCCTGAACGACACCAGCTTTACCTACATTTCCGAACACTCGCCCGCCTTGGGCCACGGCTTCCGCTGCGGCTTTTTGGGGCTGCTGCATATGGATATCATCCAAACCCGCCTCGAGCGCGAATATAACCTGGATTTGGTGACCACCGCGCCCAACGTGGTGTACCAGGCGCGGCTGAACGATGGCACGGTGATCGATATTGAAAAGCCCGCCGACCTGCCCGAACCCAACCAGATTGACGAGCTGCTGGAGCCCTTCATCAAGGCCACGATTTTGGTGCCGGAAGAGTACCTGGGCGCGGTGATTACGCTGTGCCAGGATAAACGCGGCCAACAGCTGGGGCTGCAATGGCACGGCACCCGCGCGATGCTGACCTACCGCCTGCCGCTGAATGAAATGGTGCTGGATTTCAACGACCGCCTGAAAAGCCTCACCCGCGGCTACGCCAGCTTCGACTACACCCCCGACGGCTTCGACGGCGGCGACCTGGTGAAGGTGAATATCCTGATCAACGGCGAGCCGGTGGACGCCTTCACCATGGTGGTGCACCGCAGCTTTGCCGAAACCCGCGGCCGCGCGCTGCTCAGCAAGCTGAAGGAACTGATCCCGCGCCAGCTGTTTGAAGTGGCCCTGCAGGCGGCGATCGGCGGCAAGATCATCGCGCGCGAAAGCGTCAAGCCGGTGCGCAAGGACGTGACCGCGAAATGTTACGGCGGCGACATCACCCGCAAACGCAAGCTGCTCGAGAAGCAAAAGGAAGGCAAAAAACGCCTGAAGAGCTTAGGCCGCGTGGATATCCCGCAAGAGGCGTTCTTGGCGGCGCTGAAGTTGAATGATTAAGCAATGAAATGCCAAATAGGCTACATGGAAGCATACTCTTATTTAGTATGTGCTAAAACCTTTGAAGAACGTTTAGAAAAGGAGGCTTTAACCAATGTTAACTTTGGTAGCCCAAGAATAATATTACTTAGCTTAAGTCTTGAAATTTTTTTAAAAACTATTCAAATTGAACTTGAAATTCAGAATAATCTACAGGGAAAAAGTAAACATTC
>JADCGN010000073.1 GCA_020249005.1 Alphaproteobacteria bacterium | reverse complement strand
GGTGGATAAGTTCGAATACCGCCGCGGCTACAAGTTCAGCACCTACGCCACCTGGTGGATCCGGCAGGCGATTACGCGCAGCATTGCCGACCAAGCCCGGACCATCCGTATCCCGGTGCACATGATCGAGACGATCAACAAAATGAACCGTACCCAGCGCCAGATGATGAACGAGCTGGGCCGCGAACCCACCCCGGAAGAACTGGCCAAGAAGCTGCAGATGCCGGTGGACAAGGTCCGCAAGGTGCAAAAAATCGCCAAGGAGCCGATGAGCCTGGAAACCCCGGTGGGCGACGAGGAAGACAGCACGCTGGGCGACTTCATTGAAGACACCAACGCCGTGATGCCGCTGGATGCCGCCACGCAAAGCAGCTTGCGGGATAACGTGACCAAAATCCTGGCCGGGCTGACGCCCCGGGAAGAGCGCGTGCTGCGGATGCGTTTCGGCATCGGGATGAGCACCGACCATACCCTGGAAGAGGTGGGCCAACAGTTCAACGTGACGCGCGAACGGATTCGGCAAATTGAGGCCAAAGCCTTGAAAAAGCTGAAGCATCCCACCCGCGCCAAGGCGATCAAGAGCTTCGCGGAAAACTAGGCGGGCGCTTGCCTACTGTAACAGGCCACCGTGGTGGCCTGTTTTGTTTCAAGCTTAGTGGTCTGGGTCATACGCAGGCGAGGGCAGGCGGCTTTGGTAAGCGGCCCGGATGCTGGGCGGCATCTCCTTTTTCGGCACCAAGCCAAAGCGGCTGGCGGTCAGCCAGGTTTGCAGAAAAGCAGTGAGGTCGCTGGGGTTTTCCGGCGCCGGGGCAAAGGTGTAGCCCCAGCCATTTTCCGCCCGCACCGCCCAGGCGATGGGGGTAGTACAATGGCCAAAACAGCGTACCTTCTGCACACGAATGCCCAACGGCGCGGCCAGCGCAGCCCAGTCTGCGGCCAACGCCAAGGCGGCCGGGTTGGCGACTTTACAGCCGTGTGCATCGCGCTGGCTGCTGCCGCATTGCAGGCAGACTTGCAGCACCGGGTCGCGCAGCGTGGTGGGGGGCGGGGGCGTCATGGTGCCCACACTAGCAAAGGTAATGGCAAAGGCAATGGGCATATCTTAGTTGCGGCCCCTTGCCAGCTCCTACCTAACCTTGTTAAGTCTAAAGGCACGGCAAAAGTTTGTCGAACCGGTCCGTTTCCCTCCTCGAACCTTGGAGCTCCTCCATGAAAATCTCGCGTCGCCTGACGGCCTTGGTGCTGGGGCTGTTTGCCAGCACCGCCTATGCCAGCAGCTGCGGCTGCAGCAGCAGCCAACTTACCTATGACGCCCTGGCCCAGGCCGAAAGCCTGCAACCGGCGGCGGTGATGCAGCCGGCCAGCTGGTGGCCGTGGGCACCCCCGCGTTACGCCGCCGCCCGGCGTGAGGCTGAAGCCTTCATGCTGACGTACGCGGCGCACTTCAATGCCGACTACGCGGCTCTCACGCCCGCCGAACGGGCCCAGCATTATCAGGTGCTGGATCACCTGCGGCAGGCGCGCATCCGGCATGTGGAAAGGCTGGCCGACCTGATCGCCCAGCAGCGGCACGACCCGCGCGCGGTGGCGATACTGCGGGCGCATGCCAGCAGCCTGGCCTTCAGCACGACGGAACGGCGGACGTTCCTGGCCGATGGCCACGCCTGGATGGTGCGGGCTGAGGCCAGCCCCGATGCGGTGCTGCGCCTGGCCGCTCAGCGGGTACGCGAGGGCTGCACCAAGGCGGGCAACCCGGCGCTGGAACGCTGCTTTGCGGTGGCGTTGCAGCACACCGGGGCCACCGACCCCGGCCACCTGACTAGCTACGCGCTGCCCAGCGGCCCGCTGACCAACCTGGTGGCCCGGTGGCAGCAGCTGGAGCAGGGGGCCCTGCCGTTGACGGCCGCGGTGCAAACCGCCAGCCGCTGAGGTGCAGGCCCATCATCGCGAACAAAAAACCGCCGGGATCACTCCCGGCGGTTTTCATTGCTTTCAAGAATGACGCACGCCGCCCCGTTGCCGTGTTGCACCCACAGCCTAACCTCGCCCCGTTGCCAGGGCGAGAGCACGGTGGGGTGGCGGTTCACCACGGGGCCGTGCTTGGCTGGGCCGTGTTGCCGCCAGCCGCCGCGCAGCAGGCTGGCCATCACCACCTCAAAACGGTGTTCGGTAGGGCAGCGCAAGTCGGCCAGCTGCGCCACCAGCGGGATGCCTTGCAGCAACCGCGTGGCGGTGGGGGGAGGGTCGTTGGCCAGGCAGGCCAACGGGGTGGCCACAACCATGGCCAACCCCAAGAGGGGGGTAAAACGCATGGGTGGCTCCGTGAGCTTGAGGAAAACTCTTACCGCGCCCTATACGCACAGTTGGAAAAACTTGCCAAGCCCCTTGACGCACCGCCCCCGGCGGCCTAGAAGCAAAGCTGCCGTGCTGCCTTCAGGCCGCCGGTGCCGTGGGGTTATAAACCCATTACGGCTGCCCTCGCGCCCGATTTCAGGGGCCGAACCATGCCTTCAAGGCACAAAGAAAACAGGTTCTTAGGGGAATATATTCATGCAAACGCACACCACAGGTCAACTGTCCTTCACCGAGCGTAAGCGCCTGCGTCGCAACTTTGGCCGCTTGAGTTCGATCGCCAGCATCCCCAACCTGCTGGAGCTGCAGCAAGCCAGCTATGACCTGTTTTTGGCGGAAAAACGCACCAGCAAGAACACCTTCTACACCCTGGATGGCGCGTTTGCCAGCATCTTCCCGATGAAGGACAACGCCGGGATCGCCGACCTGGAATACCTGGGCTACCGCCTGGAAGAACCGAAATTTGACATCGATGAATGCCGCACGCGCGACCTGACCTTCGCCGCCCCCTGCCGCGTGACGCTGCGCCTGACGGTGTGGGACGTGGACCACGCCACCGGCGCTAGGAGCGTGAAGGACATCAAGGAACAGGAAGTGTACCTGGCCGACGTGCCGCTGATGACGCCGAACGGCACCTTTATCGTGAACGGCACCGAGCGCGTGGTGGTAAGCCAAATGCAGCGCTCCCCGGGGGTGTTCTTCAGCCACGATGACGGCACCACCCACAGCAGCGGCAAGCTGTTGTTCACCGGCCGGATCATTCCGGTGCGCGGCAGCTGGCTGGATTTTGAATTCGACCACAAAGACAACATTTACGTGCGCATCGACCGCAAGCGGAAGATCCCCGCCACCGTGCTGCTGCGCGCGCTGGGCATGAGCACCCAAGAGATTATCGACACCTACTACGACAGCGTGAGCGTGCGGGTGACGGCCGGGAAGGCCAAGCCGAAGGCCGAGGTGGCCGACAAGGAGGCTCCCAAAGCCAAGAAGGCCGCGACCAAGAGCGCCAAGGCCGCCAGCAAGGCCAAAACCGCGGTGGCGGTGATTGAGGGCGAGGACGCCGAAGACGAAGAGGCCGTACCCGCCAAGAAGAAGGCCACCAAGGCCAAGAAGGTGGTGGAAACCTATGAACTGAACGCCACCTACGCGCTGGCGTTTGAGCCGATGTTCTATGAAGGCGTGAAGCTGAACGCCGACTTGCTCGATGCCGACAAGAAGAAGGTGGTGTTTGAAGCCGGCAAGAAGCCGACCCGCCGCCAAATCAAGAAGGCCCAAGACGATGGCGTGAAGTGGGTGGCGCAAAGCCCGGCCGAGCTGCACGGCCGCTTCCTGGCGCAGGATTTGGTGGATGCCGACAGCGGTGAAGTGCTGTTCGAAGCCGGCAGCGAGATCACCGATGCCGTTCTGGCCGCCGTTGAGCGTTTGGGGCTGAAGGAATTCAAGGTGTTGAAGGTGGATCACCTCAACATGGGGGCCTACATCCGCAACACGTTGGCGATCGACAAGACCAAGAGCCCCGAAGAGGCCTTGGTGGAAATTTATAAGGTGATGCGCCCGGGCGAGCCGCCGACGGTCGAAACCAGCAGCAAGCTGTTCAACGGCCTGTTTATGGACAGCGACAAGTTCGACCTTTCCGCCGTGGGCCGCATGAAGCTGAACGCCCGCTTTGGCCTGAAAACCAGCGACGACGTGCGCACTTTGGAAAAGCAGGACATTGTGGAAACCCTGCGCGCGCTGCACCGCATCCGCGACGGCCACGAGCCGATTGACGACATCGACCACCTGGGCAACCGCCGCGTGCGCCTGGTGGGGGAGTTGATGGAAAACCAAGTGCGGGTAGGCCTGCTGCGGATGGAACGCGCCGTAAAGGAGCGCATGGGCAGCACCGAAATCGGCCAGATGGTGCCGAACGACCTGATCAACAGCCGCCCGCTGGCCGCCGCGCTGCGCGAGTTCTTTGCCGGGAGCCAATTGAGCCAGTTCATGGACCAAACCAACCCGCTGAGCGAAGTGACGCATAAGCGCCGTCTTTCCGCCCTGGGGCCCGGTGGCTTAACCCGCGAACGCGCCGGGTTTGAGGTGCGCGACGTGCACACCACCCACTACGGCCGGATCTGCCCGGTGGAAACCCCGGAAGGGCCGAACATTGGTCTGATCAACAGCTTGGCCAGCTACGCCCGCATCAATAAGTACGGCTTCATCGAAACCCCGTACCGCATGGTGAAGAACGGCAAGCTAACCGACGAAGTGCGCTACATGAGCGCTTTGGAAGAAGGCCGCGAAGTGGTGGCCCAGGCCAACAGCCTGGTGGATGCCAAGGGCAACTTGACCGAAGACTTCGTGACCTGCCGCAAGGCCGGGGAAACCCTGCTGATGCCGCGTGAGGAAGTGACCTGCATGGACGTCTCGCCCAAACAGGTGGTGAGCGTGGCCGCGGCGCTGATTCCCTTCCTGGAACACGACGACGCCAACCGGGCACTGATGGGCTCGAACATGCAACGCCAAGCCGTGCCGCTGGTGCGTACCGATGCGCCGCTGGTGGGGACGGGGATGGAAGCCACTGTGGCGCGCGACAGCGGCGTGGTGACAGCCGCCCGCCGCGCCGGGGTGGTGGAAAGCGTGGACGCCAGCCGGATTGTGGTGCGCGCCACCGAAGGCACCGAAACCGGCAGCGGGGTGGATATTTACCGCCTGGTGAAGTTCCAACGCAGCAACCAAAGCAGCTGCTTGAACCAAAAGCCGCTGGTGAAGGTGGGCGACAAAGTGGAACAGGGCGACGTGCTGGCCGATGGAGCCTCCACCGACCTGGGCGAACTGGCGCTGGGCCGCAACGTGCTGGTGGCCTTCATGCCCTGGAACGGCTATAACTTTGAAGACTCGATCCTGATTTCCGAGCGCATCGTGCGCGACGACGTCTTCACCTCGATTCACATCGACGAGTTTGAGGTGATGGCCCGCGACACCAAGTTGGGCAGCGAAGAAATCACCCGCGACATCCCCAACGTGGGCGAGGAAAACCTGCGTCACATCGATGAGGCCGGGATTGTGGCGGTGGGCGCCGAAGTGGGCCCGGGCGATATTCTGGTGGGCAAGATTACGCCCAAAGGCGAAAGCCCCATGACGCCGGAAGAAAAGCTGCTGCGCGCGATTTTTGGCGAAAAGGCCGCCGACGTGCGCGACACCAGCCTGCGCCTGCCGCCCGGCGTGCAAGGCACCGTGGTGGGGGTGAAGATCTTCAACCGCCGGGGCGCCGAAAAGGATGCCCGCACGCTGGAGATTGAGGCCGCCGAAATCGCCAAGCTGCAGAAGGACACCGACGACGAGCGCCGGATTCTGGAAGCCGACGCCTACGACCGCCTGAAGGACTTGCTGGTGGGCCAAACCGCCGCCAACAAGACCGGCAAGGTGGTGAAGGGCAAGAAGATCGAGGCCGAGATGTTGGAGCACATGAAACCGGCCGAATGGTGGCTGGTGGCCGTGAGCAACGACAAGGTGCAACGCCAGGTTGAAACCCTGCAAACTCAGCTGGAGAAGAACCTTTCGGCCTTGAAGAAGCGGTTTGAAGAGAAGAGCGCCAAGGTGCGCCAGGCCGACGAACTGCCGCCGGGCGTGCTGAAAATGGTCAAGGTGTTCGTGGCCGTGAAGCGCAAGCTGCAGCCGGGCGATAAAATGGCCGGCCGCCACGGGAACAAGGGCGTGATCTCGAAGGTGAACCCGATCGAGGACATGCCGTTCCTGGAAGACGGGCGCCCGGTGGATATGGTACTGAACCCGCTGGGGGTGCCGAGCCGGATGAACGTGGGGCAGATTTTGGAAACCCACCTGGGCTGGGCGGCGTTCAACATCGGGGGCAAAATTGCCGCGCTGCTGAACGAGGCCACCAAAGGTAAGAAGGTGGAAACCAAAGCGCTGCGCGCGTACCTGGCCGAGCTGTATAGCGACAAGGGCAACGCCAAATCCTTGGAAAAACTGAACGACAGCGAACTGCTGGAAATGGCCCGCAACCTGACCAAGGGCTTGCCGGTGGCCTGCCCAGTGTTCGATGGGGCGCCGGAAAGCGACATCACCGGCCTGCTGAAGCTGGCGGGCTGCGATGAAAGCGGCAAGACCCAGCTGTTCGACGGCCGCACTGGCGACGCCTACGAACAAAAGAGCACGGTGGGCATCATGTACATGCTCAAGCTCCACCACCTGGTGGATGAGAAGATCCACGCCCGTTCGATTGGGCCGTACAGCCTCGTCACCCAGCAGCCGTTGGGTGGGAAGGCGCAGTTCGGGGGCCAGCGCTTCGGGGAAATGGAAGTGTGGGCGCTGCAAGCCTACGGCGCCAGCTACACCCTGCAGGAAATGCTGACCATCAAGAGCGATGACGTGGTGGGCCGGACCAAGACCTACGAAGCCATCGTGCGCGGCGAAAGCAACTTCGACGCCGGCGTGCCCGAAAGCTTCAACGTCTTGGTGAAGGAAATTCAGGCCCTGGGCTTGAATGTGGAGCTGCAGGAAACCGGCAGCGGGCCTGACTTGGCCACCAGCACCTACAACCAGCCCGCGCCCGCCCTGGGCATGGGGCCTGGCGTGGTGGGCGGGGCGCCGCGCAAGCGGCCTGGCCTCGGCCGGAGCAACAACGGCTTTAACGCCTGAGTGTTGAACAGAGAGAAAGGATAAGCCAATGCGCGCCAATACCAGCCTGATGAACCTGTTCAACCAGCCCGCGGTGAAGCAGTTCGACGCCATTAAGATTAGCCTGGCCAGCCCGGAAAGCATCCGGGCCCAGAGCTTCGGCGAAGTGAAGAAGCCCGAAACCATCAACTACCGCACCTTTAAGCCCGAGCACGGCGGCCTGTTTTGCGCCCGCATCTTCGGGCCGATTAAGGACTACGAATGCTTGTGCGGCAAGTACAAGCGCATGAAGCACCGCGGGATTGTGTGTGAAAAGTGCGGCGTGGAAGTGATTGAAACCAAAGTGCGGCGCGAGCGCATGGGCCATATCGAGCTGGCCGCGCCGGTGGCGCACATCTGGTTCCTGAAGTTGCTGCCGAGCCGCATGAGCGCGCTGCTCGATATGCAGATGAAGGAGCTGGAGGCGATTCTGTACTTCGAAAAGTTTGTGGTCACCGAGCCCGGCATGACGCCGTTCACCAAAGGCCAGCTGATTACCGAAGAAGAGTACTACGCCGCGCTGGATGAGCATGGCGAAGAAAGCTTCCAAGCCCAAATCGGCGCCGAGGCCATCCGCACGCTGCTGCAGAGCCTGGACCTGCCCACCCTGCAGGCCGAAATGAGCGCCGAGCTGACCGAAGACGTCTCCGACCTCAAGCGCCGCAAGATCGTGAAGCGCCTGAAGATGGTCAACGCCTTCCTGGAAAGCGGCAACAAGTGCGATTGGATGGTGATGGATGTCATCCCCGTGCTGCCACCCGAGCTGCGCCCCTTGGTACCGCTCGATGGGGGCCGTTTCGCCACCAGCG
>JADCGN010000072.1 GCA_020249005.1 Alphaproteobacteria bacterium | reverse complement strand
GGGCCTGCTTACTCCTTTGTTGGTCGCTATGGGTGGGTTGGCTATGCTGGGATATGCCCGTCAAAACCCTACGCGGGAAGAATGGCAAACCACCGGTAAACTTCTGATGTTGGCTTTGCCGTTGTTATGGGTTTGGTCACATAATCAAGTTTTTATGTGGGATGATTTTGCCCATCGTTTGCCGTCTTTGGTGTTTGTCACCACATTTGATAGCCTGCCACGTGTTGGGTTGCCTGCCAGTTTTTCCGATTTTCCCTCTTATCCTTATGCTCTAACGCTGCTGGGCTTGGCGGTTAATCGTTTACTAGGCTACTACAACGAGCTTGCAATAGCCATAGTCAATGGGGCGCTTTTAGTCTCTTTGGCTGGGTTTACCGCACAACTCTTGACCAAGCCCGATAAATCACCTTCGTGGAAAGTCATGGCTGCTAGCCTATTGGCGGTAACTCTGTTGTGCCCTGTCTTCCAAGGTAAACTTGTGGCTTCTGCTTATCAGGATGCTGCCTTAGGTTGGTCGTTGGCGGTGGCATGGGTTTTGATTTATTTACTCCTTAAAAAGAAGGAACTACCACATTGGCAGGCAACACTTGCGATTGGATTAACCTTGGCGCTTGTAACGACCTTGAAACAGGTGGGGCTTGTGCTTGCTGTGATGTTGGTGCTCCCATTTATTGCTTGGCAAACCTACCAATATCGCCACTCGCCACACCGCGTTGCTCTTTTTTCAATCTTGCTTATGCTTCCGCTCATCCTAATATGGTTGGCGTGGCGTTATTACATAGCCACCAATATCGGCGGGGGTGAGTTTAGCTTTCTCCCTTGGGTGCAATGGCAATGGCACCTGTGGCCTGATATGTTGGTTTCACTCGGGAAGGTAACTGTTCAAAAACCGTTTGTGGTTTTACCTCTGCTAGTCGTAACTGGCTTAACTGTAGTTGCATGGCGTAAGCCAAAACTGGCTAACCTAAAACTCTCCTTTCTTTTGGCAAGCCTTGTTGGGTGGGGGTATCTTGTGTTCCTGATGGTTACATACATTGGCAGCTTTAGTGAATATGAGGCTACAAGGTTGGCTTCTTTTAGTCGTTACATGCAGCATGTTAACTGGATGTTGTGGCTTGCTTGCTTATTAGCAGCAAAAGAAGTCGGCTTGGTTCAAAAGTTTGAGAAAAGCCATCGGGCAGGCTATATCGCGTTGGGATTACTTTTCGTTCCGCTCGCTATTCCTTATCATTTTATTGGTAAAGCTAACGCAGAAGCCATTCAAATGCGCCGTTTGGCTAAAGTTCTTCCAGACTATTTGCCAGCAAATCAAAATCTTGTTTTACGTGTAGAAGAACCCCAAGGCAGCGGTTTTAGAGGAAAGGCACTTCAATACTATGTTGGGTTTGGTTATCGCCTGCAAAATGGTAGCACTAAGTTTGGCGGGGACACCAATTCGGGACAGGCCGATGGGTTTTTGACGCTGGACGCAGTAGACAAACCCGTCACGCTGCAGCGTTGCCACGCGAACGTATGTCAAACCTTTACGATCACACTTCCATAAAGGCTACGTAACAGGTCGCGAAGTTCAATTACTACCCCGCCCGTTTGCCCTTTTTGCCGAGGGCGGCCGGTTCGGGGGTGGGCTGGCGCGCTTCGCGGGGGGTGTCGGTGTAGATTTTGAGGGGTTCTTGGCCGCCGCTGATGGTGGCGGCGTTGATCACCACCTCTTCCAGGTTCGGTTGGCTGGGCAGGTCATACATCGTATCGAGCAGCACGTTTTCCAGAATCGCGCGCAGGCCGCGGGCGCCGGTCTTGCGGGCAATGGCCAGCTTGGCCACTTCCTGCAGCGCTTCGCGGGCGAAGGTCAGGCGCACTTGCTCCATCGCAAACAATTGCTGGTATTGCTTCACCAGGGCGTTTTTGGGCTCGGTGAGGATTTGCATCAGCGCGGCCTCATCGAGGTCGTTCAACATCGCCAGCACCGGCAGGCGGCCGACGAATTCGGGGATCAGGCCAAACTTCACCAAATCTTCGGGCTCGGCGTGTTGGAATAGTTCGCCCACCCCGCGCTTTTCTTCACCCGCCACTTCGGCGTTGAAACCCATGCTGCGCTTCTTCAGGCGTTGGGCGATGACCTTGTCCATCCCGGCAAAAGCGCCGCCGCAGATGAACAGAATGTTGGAGGTATCCACCTGCAGGAATTCCTGCTGCGGGTGCTTACGGCCCCCTTGGGGCGGCACGGCGGCCACGGTGCCTTCAATCAGCTTCAGCAGCGCTTGCTGCACGCCTTCGCCGCTGACGTCGCGGGTGATGGAGGGGTTGTCGCCCTTCCGAGAAATTTTATCAATTTCATCGATGTAGACAATGCCGCGTTGCGCGCGCTCTACGTTATAGTCGCAATTCTGCAAGAGCTTGAGGATGATGTTTTCCACGTCCTCGCCCACGTAGCCGGCTTCGGTGAGGGTGGTGGCATCGGCCATGGTAAAGGGGACATCCAAAATCCGCGCCAGCGTTTGCGCCAGCAGGGTTTTGCCGCTGCCGGTGGGGCCGACCAGCAGGATGTTGCTCTTGGTAAGCTCCACCGCGTCCTTCTTCTCGGCGCCCGCGTGCTCCAGCCGTTTGTAGTGGTTGTAAACGGCCACCGAAAGGATCTTTTTGGCGCGGTCTTGGCCGATCACGTAATCATCCAAAATCGCCCGAATTTCCGCCGGGGTGGGCAGCTTGCCGTCGTCGCGGTTCAGCACCTTGCCGCTCGGGCTGGTGAAGTTGCCCACACCTTCTTCTTCGCGGATGATATCCATGCACAGCCGCACGCACTCATCGCAAATGAACACGGTGGGCCCGGCGATCAGCTTCTTCACCTCGTGCTGGCTTTTGCCACAAAAGCTGCAGTACAGCGTGCCGCCGTTGCTGGGGGGTTCGGAAGATTTACGGGCCATGCGGCGAATACTACCCTGTTGCCTTAATTTTGGCCAGTGTGGCGGGCGGGGCGAGGGGTGTCAACCCGCCCGCCCGCCCGCTTGGGCTAAGCGCGCACGCGTGGTGTGGGTTTTTTGCCGGCCTTGCCCAGCGGTTTGCCTTTGCCCTTGGGTTGCGGCAGGCCCGCCACCACCTTTTCCGGCTTGGCAGCCACCTTGCTCTTGAGGGTGGGGCCGTTCTTCTTGAACGGGTTCTTCACCAAGGCTTGGGCCAGCACTTCATCGACGCTGTCGACGATCACGATTTTCAGGCCGTTCAAGATGACTTTCGGCATCTCGCTGAGATCTTTTTCGTTTTCGCGCGGGATGAACACCGTCTTGATGCCGCCGCGCAGGGCCGCCAGCAGCTTTTCCTTCAGCCCCCCAATCGGCAGGGCGCGGCCGCGTAGGCTGACTTCGCCGGTCATGGCGATGTCGCTGCGCACGGGCGTGCCGGTCAGCACGCTCACCAAGGCCGTGACCATCGCCAAACCGGCACTCGGGCCATCCTTGGGGGTGGCGCCATCGGGCACGTGGATGTGAATATCCAGTTTTTCATGGAAGGTGGGTTTAAGGCCCAAGTCTTCCGCGCGGCGGCGCACGTAGCTGGCGGCGGCCTGGATGCTCTCGGTCATCACGTCGCCCAGCTTGCCGGTGGTGAGCAACTTGCCTTTGCCTTCCAGTACGGTGGCCTCGATGGGCAGGATGTCGCCGCCCACTTCGGTCCACGCCAGACCGGTGACGAGGCCGATTTGGTCGTGCTCGTCCTTCTGGCCGAAGGTGAATTGGCGCACGCCCAGGTAGTCGTTCAGGTTGGTGGGGGTAATCACCAGGGCGCCGGCTTTGCCTTCCGTGCCGTTGGCGGGCAGGGGCTTACCGGTTTTGCCACGTTTGGCCTGGCTTTGTTTCAGCAAGATTTCCTTCACGGCCTTGCGGCACAGGGCATCGATGCTGCGCTTCAAGCTGCGTACCCCAGCTTCGCGGGTGTAGTAGCGGATGATGTCGCGCAGCACGCCTTCTTCCACCTTCACCTCGCCCTTCTTCAGGCCGTTGTCTTCCATGCCCTTCACCAGCAAGTGGCGCTTGGCGATTTCCACCTTTTCCTCTTCGGTGTAGCCGCTCAGCCGGATGATCTCCATGCGGTCGCGCAGGGCGGGAGGGATATTGAGGCTGTTGGCGGTGCACACGAACATCACGTCCGAAAGATCGAAGTCCAACTCCAGGTAGTGATCCTGGAAGGTGTGGTTCTGGGCCGGATCGAGCACCTCCAGCAGCGCGCTGGAAGGGTCGCCGCGGAAATCCTGGCCGAGCTTGTCGATTTCATCGAGCAGGAAGAGCGGGTTCATGGTACCCGTCTTCTTCAGGTTCTGGATAATCTTGCCCGGCAAGGCGCCGATGTAGGTGCGGCGGTGGCCGCGAATTTCCGCCTCGTCGCGCACGCCCCCCAGCGCCATGCGCACGTATTGGCGGCCGGTGGCCTTGGCGATGCTTTCCGCTAGGCTGGTTTTCCCCACGCCGGGCGGCCCCACCAGGCACAGGATCGGCCCCTTCAGCTTGGCCACGCGTTGCTGCACGGCCAGGTACTCCACGATGCGTTCCTTCACCTTTTCCAGGCCGAAGTGGTCGGCATCGAGCACCTCCTGCGCGTAACTCAAATCCTTTTTCAGCTTGCTCACCTTGCCCCAGGGCAGGCCCAGCAACACATCCAGGTAGTTGCGCACCACGGTGGCCTCGGCGCTCATGGGCGACATCATCCGCAGTTTCTTCAGCTCGGCTTCGGCCTTGTCTTTGGCTTCCTTGGAAAGCTTGAGCTCCTTGATCTTCTTCTCATAGCCGCCGAGGTCGCCGCCTTCCTCGCCTTCGCCCAACTCCTTCTGAATCGCCTTCATCTGCTCGTTCAGGTAGTACTCGCGCTGGCTCTTTTCCATCTGCTTCTTCACGCGGCCGCGGATCTTGCGTTCCACCTGCAGCAAGCCGATTTCGTTTTCCATGAACTGGTAAAGCTTTTCTAACCGGTCGTCGACCAAGTCCAGCTCCAGCAATTCCTGCTTTTGGTCAATCTTCAGGTTTAGGTGGCTGGCGATGGTGTCGGCCAGGCGGGCGGGCTCATCGATCGCCGCCAGGCTGACCAGCACTTCGGGCGGAATTTTCTTGTTGAGCTTCACGTACTCTTCAAACTCGGCCACCACGGTGCGCACCAGGGCGTCCAGCTCTTCTTCGTCGCCTTGGCGCTCGATGAAGTGCTCGGCCCGCGCCGTGAACATTTTGCCGTCGTCCTTAATGTCGGTCAGGCGGACGCGGGTTTGGCCTTCCACCAACACCTTCACGGTGCCGTCGGGCAACTTCAACATTTGTAGCACGTTGCCCAGGCAGCCGACGCGGAACACGCCGTCGGTTTCCGGCTCGTCTTGGGCCTCATCGCGCTGCGTCACCATAATGATCTGTTTGCTGGCGTTCATCACCTCTTCCAAGGCCCGCACGCTTTTTTCGCGGCCCACGAACAGCGGCACGATCATGTGCGGGAACACCACGATGTTGCGCAACGGCAGCACGGGCAGGATTTGGCTGGGGGAATCTCCGGCGGGGATGGCAGGGTTACGCGGCACGCGGCAGGGTCCTTCTCTTGTTGAAGCTCCTTTTAGCACTCTTTGGTTATGAGTGACAAGAGGGGCCTTTCTTCTTACCAATGCAGGAAGGATGCCAGGGAAAAACGGCACGTTTCAAGCCTGCCTGCCTGGCTGGATGGCACTGCTCGGTGCAGGCGGTAAGGTTGGCGCAGGGGGCGTGCGTTTATGGCCACAAATTGCTCTGCACCGGTGGCCAAGTGGCCCAAACGCCTGCAAAACCGCCAAAAAGAAGGAAAAAATGGCACTTTTTGCCAAAAAAGCGGGCAGTGGGTGCTTGACAGGCGGTTTTCTGGGCTTTCTGATACATCCACTGCGCGCCATGCTAAGCCTGCCTTGAAGAATTTTGGGGGCAGGGGGAGAGCAGCGCCGCGTAGCAACGGCCGTCGCGACCAATCGCGGCACAACCCAAGGGAATGGATCACCCCATGAACAAGCAAGAACTGGTGAGCAAAATCGCCGACAACGCGAAGTGCACCAAGACCGATGCCAGCAACATGCTGGACAGCCTGCTGGACATCATCACCAAGCAGCTGAAAAAGGGCCAAGAAGTGCGCCTGACCGGTTTCGGCACCTTCAAAACCGCCAAGCGTAAGGCTGGCACCGTGCGCAACCCGCGCACCGGCCAACCGGTGAAGGTGGCCGCCAAGACCCTGCCGAAATTCACCGCCGGCAAGAGCCTGAAGGACAGCGTGGCCTAAGCGCGACGCCGTTCTGGCAAACCCCGCTGCGGCGGGGTTTTTTGTGCGCCGAAACTTCCCTATACTTAAAAGGAATGGAGCTGTGGCTGGAAACCGTGTTGCTGTTGGCGGCCGCTGTGGCGCTGCACAGCACCCGCTTAAGCTGGCCGTTGCGTTGGGCGGAAACCTTTTACCATGAAGCCAGTCACGGACTGGTAACGCTCCTGACCGGCGGACGGGTGGTGAAGCTAGAGCTGCACTGGCGGGGCGGAGGCGCCTGCACCACGCAAGGCGGGAGCCGCTTCCTGACCCTGCTGGCGGGCTACATGGGGGCCAGCCTGTGGGGCGCGGTGCTGTTCCTGATCGGCGCCAACCTGGGCGAGGCGGGGGTGCGTTGGTGGTTGGGGGCCGAGCTGGCGCTGTTGGGGTTCGCCCTGCTGTTTTGGGCCAAGAACGTGGTGACGATGATAATTCTGTTATTGATTGGCGCAGTCTACGCCGCCGCGTGGTATCTACCGCCCGAATTTGGTTTGGCCTATGTGCTGCAGGGGTTGGGGCTGTTCATCATGCTCAATGCTTTGGGGGCACCGTTCCATTTGCTCGATGGCCAGCATGTGGGCGATGGCGCGGCGTTGCAGGACTTGACCGTGATTGTGCCCGAAGGGGTGTGGGTGGCCTGGTGGGTGGTTTTTGCCTTGGCGTGCCTGCTAGGGTGCCTGGCCTGGCGGCTTAACCTGCTGCCGCTGCTGGCGGGAGCCTTCTGATCAGGCTGACTTGCACGGCGTAGCGGCTGGCTGTGCCCCGCTGCATTTCATGGGTGTGGCGGCGGTAGCTGTTGAACACCGCGGGTTCGGCATAAGTGCAGCGGTTGACGTGGTGCAGGTGAATATCCAGGCACCCGGCGGCCTTGGCTTGGGCGGTGAGGATGCCCGGCAAATCCAGCAGGGCCTTGCCGGGTGTGGCACCGGGGCTGAAGAAGCGGCGGGCCTCGCGCACGCCGTGTTGGCCATCGAACTTGCGCACGAAGTCGGTTTCCACCTCAAAGTTGGCTTGGCTGAGGCACGGGCCGAACGCCAGGTGCAGGTCATCGGGCGCCAGGTGAAAGGTGGCGCACAGCGCAGCAATGGTGTTGGGCAAGATGCCGGCTTCCGCACTGCGCCACCCGGCGTGCACGGCCGCCACCGCGTGTGGGGAGGAAATGAGGATCGGGACGCAGTCGGCCGTCTTCACCGCCAGCCACAGATTGGGGTTGTCGGTGATGATCGCATCGCATTCGGGCACCTGGCCGCTGCCGGCCACCTGCACCACGCGCGCGCCGTGCACCTGCTGCATCCAGGCCATGGCACCGAAGCGTTCCACCAGGCCGCGGATGGTTTCGGCGCTGTCGGTATGGGTGTTTTCCCGCGTGCCGAAGATGTGGCGCGCGTAGGGCAACGGCGCGTTGGCGGTGAGGAAGCCCGCCGGAATTTCGCTTAAGGGGTGCTGCGCGTATAGCATAGAACTTGATGCAGCGTGCCCATCTGGCCGGGGTGGAG
>JADCGN010000071.1 GCA_020249005.1 Alphaproteobacteria bacterium | reverse complement strand
CCCAGCAACGATAAGGATTTCATCAATGTCTGTGGCCGCGCTGCCCCTCAACCCCACCTACCGAACCCACCAATGCGGCACCCTGCGCGCCGCCAATGTGGGCCAAGCGGTGATGCTGGCGGGCTGGATCTTCCGCCGCCGCGACCACGGCGGGGTGGTGTTTATCGATCTCCGCGACGCCAGCGGCCTGGTGCAGGTGGTGTTTAAGCCTGACACCTTGGGTGCAAATGTCATTGAAGAAATTACTCATACGGGCCTGGAAAGTGTCATCCAGGTTAAGGGTAAGGTGCTGGCCCGTGGTGAAGGATTGGTGAACCCTAAATTACCAACCGGTGAAATCGAGATTGAAGTTATTAACTTCATTACGCTTTCTCGCGCCCAGCCGCTGCCCTATGCGTTGGAAGACGATAGCGTGCCCGAAGAGCTGAAGCTGACCTACCGCTTTTTGGATTTGCGTCGCGACGACGTGGCCAGCACCATCCAACTGCGCAGCGACGTGATCGCCAGCATCAGGAAGCGCATGTGGGGGTTGGGCTTCCGCGAGTACCAAACGCCGATTCTGACCGCCAGCAGCCCCGAAGGCGCGCGCGACTTTTTGGTGCCGAGCCGCCTGCACCCGGGCAAGTTCTATGCGCTGCCGCAAGCGCCGCAGCAGTTCAAACAGCTGTTCATGGTCAGCGGGTTTGATAAGTACTTCCAAATCGCCCCGTGCTTCCGCGACGAAGACGCCCGCGCCGACCGTTGCCCGACCGACTTTTACCAGCTGGACCTGGAAATGAGCTTTGTGCAGCAGGAAGACGTGTTCCGCGTGGCCGAAAGCGTGGTGGGCGGCGTGTTTGAAGAGTTTAAGGATTGGAACGGCAACGGCCGCAAGACCGGGCCGATGAGCGTGGTACCGCCCGCAAGCTGGCCTCACATTCCCTACAACGACGCGCTGTTGAAGTATTCCTCGGATAAACCCGACCTGCGTTGCACGCTCGAGATTGTGGATGTGTCGGACATCTGGGCCCAAAGCGAGTTCCAGGTGTTCAAGAACATCATCGCGGGCGGCGGCGTGGTGCGCGCGATTGGCGTGAAGGGGGCCACCAGCCAGCCCCGTAGCTGGTTCGACACGATTGGCAAATGGGCCCAGGAAGCGCTGGGTGCCCCGGCCGCGCCTGGCTACATTACCCGCAAGGAAGGCGCCTTTGGTGGCCCGTTGACGAAGTTTGCCAGTGAAACGCAGGTGCAAGAGCTCTTCACCCGCTGTGGCTGTGGCGAGGGCGATGTGGTGTTCATGGTCGCTGGCAAAGAGCCCGCCATCCACAAGATCCTCAACCCGCTGCGCGTACGCCTGGGCGCCGATTGCGGCCTGAACGAAACCAACGTTTACAAGTTCGCCTGGATTGTCGACTTCCCGATGTTTGAACCGCGTGAGGACGGCAAGGGCGTCGACTTCTCCCACAACCCGTTTTCCATGCCGCAAGGCGGGTTGGAGGCGCTGCAGACGCAAGACCCGCTCAGCATCAAGGCGTTTCAGTATGACTTGGTCTGCAACGGCTACGAACTCATCAGCGGCGGGATCCGCAACCACCTGCCCGAGGCCATGTTGAAGGCCTTTGAAATCGCCGGGCTACCCGCCGACATGGTGAAGGACAAGTTCCGCGGCATGTGGAAGGCGTTCCACCTGGGCGCCCCGCCGCACGGCGGCTGCGCGGCGGGGCTGGAGCGCATGATCATGCTGCTGGCGGAAAGCACCATGGTGCGCGAGGTGGTGGCCTTCCCGATGACCCAGCGCGGCGAAGACCTGCTGATGGGCGCCCCCAGCGTGGTGGATGAGAAGCAGCTGAAGGAACTGCACATTGCAGTGAAGCTGAAATAAGCGCGTAAGCCCGATTATCATTCAGAGGCTTTAGCCGAAGAATCCAGGTTTTTTTAGGTTTGAAGACCTGGATTACGCACGCGTTGTTCTCCCTGCGGTCGGTTCTTCGCTTCGCTGTGAATGACATACGCTTTAAGTTTAGAGTGTGATTCAACCAAACAGCGGCCCCACGGGGCCGCTGTTTGGTTGCCTGAAGGGTTTAGCCGATCAGGATAGTGTTGGCATTGGCACCGCCCTGGGTCAGCTCGGTCACGAACTGCTGCAGGCTCATGTCGCCGTAGTTGACCAGCGCGGCATCGGCCACTTGGTCGTTGTTCACGTCCACCAACACGGTGTCGACGCTGCCGTGGCTGTAGCCGCGCATCAGGGTCATGCCGTTCAGCCCGGTGAAGCTGTCTTCGGTGGTGGCATTGAAGCTGAGGAAGCCGAAGGTACCGCCGCCGAGATCGCTGGCCACGCCGAAGATGTCGGCGCCCAAGCCGCCTTCGGCGTAGTCGCCCTTGGCGAGGCCCACGAAGCTGTCGTCACCGGCTTCGCCGTAGAGCAGGTCGTTGCCCGCCCCGCCGGTGAGGCTATCGTTGCCCGCGCCACCAATCAACACGTCATTGCCTTCGTTGCCGTTCAGCACATCGTTGCCAGCCTCGCCCCAGAGGAAGTCAGCGCCGGCCCCACCGTGCAGGGTATCATCGCCGTTGCCGCCAATCAGCTGGTCGTTCCCTTCGCCGCCCGAGAGAAAGTCGTTTCCGTCTTCACCCCACAGGAAGTCGTTGCCAGCGTCACCGTTCAAGGTGTCGTTCCCGGCCCCGCCAATCAGGCTGTCATCGCCCGCATTGCCGTTCAAGGTATCGTTGCCCAAGGCACCCCACAGGCCATCATTGCCGTCGCCACCGTTGAGCAGGTCATTGCCGCCTTCACCCACCAGTACATCGTTGTCGGTGCCGCCGTTGAGGGTATCGTTGCCTTCGCCGCCAAACAGGTAGTCGGTGCCGGCGTCGCCGTTTAGCGTGTCGTCGCCAGCATTGCCCACCAGCACGTCGGTGCCGGTACCGCCATTCAGTTCATCGACAAAACGGCTGCCAAACAGCTGGTCGTTCCCGGCATCACCATCAATCCGCACCCCGCTGGTGCCGGGGTAGGCTTCGGTCACCACCACCACATCATTGCCATCCAGCATTACCAAGTGGTTGTCGTTGGCGTTATCCAGGAACACGAAGTCCTGCCCTTGGGTAAATTCCCGACGGCGGTCAAAGGTCATTGGTAGGTCACTCCCCTGCTAATTTGTGTATTCAAATATCCATGCTTTACGCGGTCTTGTCAAGCAAAACACAGAAAACTGGGTAAAAAAGTGATTGGATATTTTGAAATATTTTACAATTCAGGCCGATGCACCACCATCGCCTTGTCGCCATAACTGGTGGGCTGGTAGTTGTGGAAGGTGGTGGTTTCGCCATGGAACAGCAGCGTGACCACGCCGGTGGGGCCTTTACGGTTTTTGGAAATCAACACCTCACACTTGCCCTTGGCTTGCTCCAGCTGCTCACGCATTTTTTGGGTTTTATCATCCATTTGGTCATTCGCGCCCAGCTGGCGGGAAAGGTAGTATTCCTCACGGTAGAGGAACACCACCAAGTCGGCGTCTTGCTCGATACTGCCCGATTCCCGCAGATCCGACAGCTGCGGCCGCTTGTTATCCCGGCCTTCCACCGAGCGGGACAGCTGCGACAGCGCAATCACGGGGACATTCAGTTCCCGGGCCACGGTTTTTAGGCCCTGAGAAATTTCAGAAACTTCCTGCACACGGTTATCCCCGCTGGAATTTTTTGAGCCGGTCATCAGCTGCAGGTAGTCCACCACAATCAGGCCAATCCCGTATTGGCGCTTCATCCGCCGGGCCCGGGCGCGCAGCGCGTTGATGGACAGCTGCGGCGTGTCATCGATGTAGAGCGGCAGTTCGGCCAATTGGCTGCTGGCTTCGGTCAGGCGGCGGAAGTCGGCGTCGCTGAGGTGCCCGTTGGTGAGTTGGTGGGCGCTGATGCCCGCGGCGGAGGACAGCATTCGCGCCGCCAGCTGGTCGGCGCTCATTTCTAAGGAAAATACTCCCACCGCGCAGCCGTTGCTGGCGCCGGCCAGCATGGCGGTGGCGGCGTTTTGCGCAATGTTCACGGCCAAGCTGGTCTTACCCATGCTCGGGCGGGCCGCCAGGATGATCAGGTCGCTCCGTTGCAAGCCGCCCAGCAGATTGTCGATATCGGTGAAGCCGCTGGTCACGCCCGTCAGGCCGGTGCCGGATTTGCGCGCCTCTTCGGCCCGTTTGATCACCTCAATCAAGGGTTCCCGCAGGTTTTGCGTAGTGAGGGTGCCGCGGCCGGTTTCGGCCAACTTGAAGAGTTCGCCGCTCACCGCATCCAGCACCTGCGTGGCCTCTTCCGGCTTGTGCGCGGTGCTGGCCTGTTGGCGCAATGCATCGCCCAAGCCCATCAGTTGCCGCTGCAGGTAGGTGGTATGAACAATTTCCGCCAGGCTCCTCACGTCTTGGCCCAGCGCGGCATTTTCAAACATGCTGCTCAGGTGCGGCAGCAGGGTTTGCTCGTCATCGTAAGGGGTGCCACGCAGCACCTCCCGAATGGTGATGGGGTTGGCTTCGCGCCCGCGGCCCACCAAGCGTTCCAATGCCTCAAAGATTGCGGCATGCAACGGCACGTAAAAGTGTGCGGCAATCAGGCTGCCGCCCAGGTCATCCAGTTGCCGGTTGTTGACCATGAGGAGCCCCAACAACGCCTGCTCGGCCGCCACGCTGTGGGGCGCTGGGGCGCCAGGCGCCGTTATTGGCGCCGCGGCAAACGGCACCACATTGCTGGCGGCGGTGGCATTGGCGGGCGGTGGCGTCATGGGCCCACCCTAGCAAAGCTTGGCGTGGAATCAAAGCCGAATCACCCCCCAGGTTATGCCCAGAGTTATGCCCAAGGGCTGGCCAACCGGACAATCCTTTGGTTAAGCTGAAAGCCGGGAAAAAGAACAGGGGGCAGGATGCGTTTGGCGATTGGATTTGGAGTTTTCGTGTTGGCGGGGCTGCTGGTGGCACCGGTGGCCGCACAGGGCAAGGTCAGCTTTGCGCAGGCAGTACGGGTGGCGGGGCCGAGCGTGGTGAACATCTTTGCCGCCACCACCGTGCGGCCGCTGGAAGACGTGCCGCTGGGCGTAAACTTGGCGCCGCCGGTGCAGCAGCGCTTGCAGCGCAGCCTGGGCAGCGGCGTGATTGTCAGCACCAACGGCAAGGTGGTGACCACGCTGCATGTGATTCAAAACGCGCAAGCGGTGCAAGTGGTGACCCATGACGGCCAGGAATACCAGGCCAAGTTGGTGGCGAGCGACCCGAAGCTGGACCTCGCCGTCTTGCAATTAAAACTCCCGCAGGGTGTCACCCTGCCGGTGGCCAAATTTGCCGACAGCGACCAGCTGCAAGTGGGTGATTTGGTGCTGGCGGTGGGCAACCCCTACGGCCTGGGGCAGAGCATTTCGTTGGGTGTAGTCAGCGCGGTGGCGCGCAGCCAGGTGGCGCTGAACCCCTATGCCCAGTTCATCCAGACCGATGCCAGCATCAACCCCGGCAACAGCGGCGGCGCGTTAATTGACAGCACCGGCGCCGTGGTGGGGCTGAACACCGCGGTGTTCAACGGCCCTGGTGGCAGTAAGAACCCTGCGCAGGGGTTGGGGTTTGTCATTCCTGCCAACGTGGTCCGTACGGTGGTGAGCGACTTGGTGACCACTGGCCGCGTGGTGCGCCCCTGGCTGGGCGCCGAAGGGCAGGGGATTACCTATGACACCATGCAAGAGCTCAACTTGCCGGATAACGACGGTGTGCTGATTACCGCGGTACTGCCTGGCAGCCCCGCGGCAGCCGCGGGCCTGCAGCGTGGTGATGTGTTGCGCAGCTTGAACGGCGTGAAAGTGCAAGATGCCGCAAGCCTGAACCAGAGCATCATCACGCTGCCGGGGTTGCTGAACAAGGCGGTGCCGCTGGGCATCTGGCGCGGCGGCAAGGCCATCACGCTGCAGGCCACGCTGCGGGCGCTGCCGCCACGGCGCGAGGCCGAACGGGCCGTGGTGACGGGCTACAACCCGCTGGGCGGCCTCACAGTTGAACCGTTGGGCCCGGCGCTGAACAGCGAATTGGGCCTGCCGCTCACCACCCAAGGGGTGGCGGTGTTGGCGCTGCCGCAGCAACCCTTGGCGGCGTTCGACCAACGCTTCCAACCCGGCGACATTGTGGTGCAGGTGAACGGCCAACCCACCCCCACCGTGCGCGCGCTGCAAGGCGCGCTGGCCACCAGCCGCCGGGCGTGGGAAGTGCGCTTCCAACGCGGGGGTGAAGTGCGGCTGATTAAGTTCTAAAGGAGAAAAATTGTAATGGATGAATTAAAGCTTGTGATTGAACTTGAGAAAGAACTAATGCGTGACGAAACGCGACAATCACAGGTACGCTTAAACGAACTTCTTCACAATGATTTTCAAGAGTATTCACAGTCAGGTTACGCTTACGGGAAGCAATATGTTTTAGATGCATTCCAAGAATATCAACCTGGCGCAAAACGTTATGAGTCTAAAAATTTTACAGCACGTTATCTAGATAACAACCTTGTTCAGGTAAATTTTGAATCTTTCACTATTCCACGAAATCAAACCGAACCCCGTGCAGCTTTACGAAGTTCGCTATGGAAAAAAGAAGGAAACCATTGGCAAATGATCTTTCACCAAGGAACATTAAAGGCTGATGATGCCGAGTGAGCCACTCGCTGCCCGCCTGCGCCCGGCCACCTTGGCGGCGGTGGTGGGTCAAGTGGCCGTGGTGGGGCCGCAAGGTTTGCTGACCCAATTGGTGGCCCAGCAAACCCCAGTCAGCATTATTTTTTGGGGGCCACCGGGGGTGGGCAAAACCACGCTGGCGCGGCTGTATGCCCAGGCGTTTGGCGCCGATTTTGTGCCGCTTTCGGCGGTGTCCGCCGGGGTGGCGGAAATCCGCGCCGAGGTCAAGGCGGCGGAAAGCGTGCAGGCCTTGGGCCGCCAGACAGTCCTGTTCATCGATGAAATCCACCGCTTCAACAAAGCGCAGCAAGATGCCTTGCTGCCGCATGTGGAAAGTGGGCTCTTCGTGCTGGTGGG
>JADCGN010000070.1 GCA_020249005.1 Alphaproteobacteria bacterium | reverse complement strand
GGTGAGCGTGGCGGTGAACAACAGGGTTTGCACGCGCTTGCGGGTGGCGGTGGCCACGGCGTCCATAATCCGCTCCACCGGCTTTAAAAAGCCCATATCCAACATGCGGTCGGCCTCATCCAGCACCACCACTTCGGTGCGGGAAAAATCCACGCGGCGCTGCTCCAGGTGGTCGATCAGCCGCCCCGGGGTGGCCACCAACACATCCAAGCGCCCGGCCAGAAGGGTGTACTGCATGCCATAACCCACGCCGCCCACAATCACGCCCACCCGCATGCCGCTGGTCTTGCCAAAAACCTTCACGGCATCCATCACTTGCTGGGCCAGCTCGCGGGTCGGGGTTAGCACCAGCAGGCGCGGCCCGCGGCCTTCCTTGGGCACGGGGGTGGTGAGCAACCGCTGCAGCGCGGGGATCACGAACGCGCCGGTTTTGCCGGTACCGGTTTGGGCGCTGGCCAGCACGTCTTGCCCAGCCACAATCGGCGGAATGGCTTGGGCCTGCACCGGGGTGGGCGTGGTGAAGCCCGCAGCCTGCAGGGCGCTGTTGAGGTGCGGGTGTAGATTAAAGTTCGCAAAGGTGGTCATAAGTTTAGGCCCCTTTCAAGGGTTCGTTCGCGTGGGCGGCGCCACGACTGACTCCAGAAAACCTGGAAAGAAGGGGGCTGCAGGCTGGAAACGTTCCAGCGTTGAGGATGCTATGGGGCGTTACGCGGTAAAAAACAAGGGGCCAGAGCCCCTTAATTCACAGTTTCCAGCCATTTAGCTTTGGGTATCCCGCTTCAACCGCTTGCGGGTGTGGCTGTCGAGACCCTTTTTGCGCAACCGTATACTGCCGGGGGTGATTTCCACCAGCTCGTCATCGGCGATGTAAGTCAGCGCATATTCTAGCGTAATCTGGCGCGGCGGGGCCAGAATCAGCGCGTCATCCTTGCCGGCGGCGCGCACGTTGGAAAGCTTCTTGGCGTGGGTGGGGTTTACCTCTAGGTCGTCGGTACGGCTATTTTCGCCCACAATCATGCCGTCATACACCGTGGTGCCATTGCCGATGAACAGGGTGCCGCGGGCTTCCAGCTCACTTAAGGTATAGGCGGTGGCGGTGCCGGCGGCCATGCTCACCAACACGCCGTTGCGGCGCCCGGCGGGAATGCTCTTCACCGGGCCGTATTCCTTAAACTGGCGGGTCAGAATCCCGGTGCCGCGGGTGTCGGTCAGGAATTCACTGCGGTAACCGATCATACCGCGCGAGGGGCCGACAAAAATCAGCCGTTGCTTGCCGTGGTGGTCGGATTTCATATCCACCATCTCGGCACGGCGCAGGCCCATTTTTTCCATCACCACCCCGGCAAAGGCCTCATCCACATCCACGATGATGTCTTCATACGGCTCCAGCTTCACGCCATTTTCTTCGCGGAAGATGGTTTCGGGGCGGCTGACCGAAAGCTCGAAGCCTTCGCGACGCATGGTTTCAATTAGCACCGAAAGGTGCAGTTCGCCCCGGCCCATCACGCGGTAGCTTTCGCCTACCGGCTCCACAATCAGCCCCACGTTGGTTTCAGCTTCGGCCAGCAGGCGGCTGCCGATTTCCCGGCTGGTCAGCTTCTTGCCCTCTTGGCCCGCCAGCGGGGAGTCATTCACCCCAAAGGTCATCATCAAGGTGGGCGGATCAATCGCCAACGCGGGCAAGGCGGTGTTGATTTCCGGGGCGCAGATGGTGTGGCTGACGTAGGCATTCGGCAGCCCGGCCAGCGCCACAATATCGCCTGCCTTGGCTTCGGCCACCGGCACCTTTTTCAGGCCCTGGAAGCCGTACACTTCCACCGCCTTGCCCTTTTCAATTTCGGTGCCGTCGCGGCCCAAGGCTTTCAGTGGTTGGTTCTTCTTCAACGTGCCGCTGACAATCCGGCCGGTCACAATCCGGCCCACAAAGGCGTTGCGCTCAATCAGCGTCACCAGCATCTGGAAGGGTGCGGCGGCATCGCCCTGCGGCGCGGGGACGTGCTGCAAAATCAAATCCAGCAAGGGCTCGCAGTTGGTGCCCTTCACCTTGTAATCCTTGGTCACCCAGCCTTCGCGGCCCACGGCATAGAGAATCGGGAAATCCAACTGCGCTTCGGTGGCGCCCAAGCTGTCGAACAGGTCAAAGGTTTCGTTCACCACCTCATCGGGGCGGGCGTCGGAGCGGTCGATTTTATTAATCACCAGAATCGGCCGCAGGCCCAGCTGCAGCGCCTTGCCCAGCACAAATTTGGTTTGCGGCATGGGGCCTTCGGCGGCATCCACCAACAGCACGGCGCCATCCACCATGCCCAAAATCCGCTCCACCTCGCCGCCAAAGTCGGCGTGGCCGGGGGTATCCACTACGTTGATGCGGTGATCCTTGTACTGAATGCTGGTGGTTTTGGCCAGAATGGTAATCCCGCGCTCACGCTCGATGTCGTTGCTGTCCATCACGCGGGCGCCGCTTTCGGCGGTCAGCGTGCCGGTTTGGGTCAGGAGGGCATCCACCAGGGTGGTTTTGCCGTGGTCTACGTGGGCGATAATGGCGATATTTCTCAACATGTTTTTGGCCGTACCAGCTTGCCCGTGCCCGGTCAAGGGTTTATAGAAGCGGCCATGTGCGGAATTGCTGGGGTTTCCCTAAAAAAAGGCCAACACGCCAAGCCCGAGCATTTAGCCCCGTTGGCCGCTGCTTTGGCCCACCGCGGGCCCGACGGCGAAGGCTTTTGGTACCAGAGTAGCGTCGGGCTGGCGCATCGGCGCCTCAGCATCATTGACGTGGCCGGCGGCAAGCAACCGCTGACCACTCCCACCCATGCCCTGGTGGTGAACGGTGAGCTTTACAACTACAAACCCCTGCAAGCCGCGCTGCGCCGGGCGGGCGCGGAATTGCAAACCGACTCCGACAGCGAAGTGGCGCTGCACCTGGCCGTGCAACATGGGCTTAAGGCCATGCCCAGCCACCTGCAGGGCATGTACGCGCTGGCGTGTGCCGAAGCCGATAGCGGCATGCTGCTGTTGGCGACCGACCCGTTTGGCATCAAGCCGCTTTACTATTGTCAGACCAACGTGGGCCTGGCGTTCGCCAGCGAACCGGCCGCGCTGGCGAAAGCCGGCTGGGTACGGCCGCAGCTGAATGCCGCGGTGCTGCCGATGCTGCTCAACCGCCACTACAGCGTGGGCAGCGCCACGCTGTGGCAGGGCCTTCAACGCCTGCTTCCCGGGGAACGGCTGTTGGTGCAACACGGGGAAATTGTTGAACGCTGGCGCCAGTTGCCCACCCTGCCCGCCGCCAACCCAGCGCTCAACCCGGCCGACTTCCCCGCCCAGCTGGAAGCGGCGGTGGCGCGCCACTTGCAGGCCGATGTGCCGTTGGGGCTGTTGCTGAGTGGCGGGTTGGATAGTTCCGCGCTGGCGGTGATGATGCGCCAGCTGGGCACGCCGGTGCATGCCTACACGGCACGGATTGAAGTGGCGAACGGCCCCAACGAGGCCGACCGCGCCGCGGCGCTGTGCCAGGCTTTGGGCGCCACCCACACCGTGGTGCCCTACACCGCCGAGGATTTTTGGCCCGGCCTGGCTACGCTGGCGGCAGGCCTGGATGACCTGACCACCGACACCGCCGCCTTGCCCTTGTTTAAGCTCACCGCGCGGGCCCGGCAGGACGTGAAGATTCTGCTGTCCGGCGAAGGCGGCGACGAAACGCTGGCGGGGTATGGCCACTACCGGGCCAGGCAGAATTTCTGGAAACGGCTGGTGGCCCCGTTCAAGGCCCGGCGGCAGGGCGATGCTGCCCCGTTCGCTGCCCTGTTCCGGCAGCCACTGGCCACCCCGCCCTACCAGGCGGCGGCGTGGGATGACCGAGGCTTCACCCCGCTACAGCGTAAGCAGAGCACCGACCTGGCCAACTGGTTGCCGCACGATTTGTTGCTGAAGCTGGATCGCACCACCATGGCCAACGGCGTGGAAGGCCGGGTGCCTTACTTGGATGATACTTTAGCGGCCTTCAGCTTTGCGCTGCCCGATGCCGCCAAGGTGAACGCCGACTATGGCAAGCTGCCGCTGCGGCAGTTTCTGGCGGCGCAGGGGTTTGACCAGCCCGCCTGGGCGCGCAAGCAGGGGTTTAGTGTCGGCGTGGGGCAATTTTTGCAGGCCAAACCGCAGTTGCTGCACGGCCTGTGGGCCCAAAGCGCCGTGTTGAACGACCTGCTGCAGCCCACGGCCGCAGCCAAACTTTTGGGTAACCTGCGGCACAACAAAACCGCCAACCTGGCCACCAGCCTCACCTTGCTGGCGCTGTGGGAAGCCCACCATCTGCGCGGCACGCCGTTGGCAGAGTTGCAGGAACGCTTGGGCGGCTCCGCATGGTAACCCGGTTGCGCCCGCCCTTGCCCCCGCTGCGGCAGATGCTGCTGACGCTGGCCGGGCCCAAAGTGGCCACGGTGGCGCTGGCCTGGCTGATGGTGCTGTTGGTGCTCGGCACCTGGGCGCAGGCCAGTGTGGGGTTGTATCAGGCACAGCTGACCTATTTTTCTTCGTTCATCCTCTGGCTGGGGCCGTTGCCCACCCCGGGCGGCGCCACCACGCTGGCGGCGCTCACCCTAGGCTTAAGCCTAAAGTTGCTGCTACGTCCCTGGCGTTGGCAACAGGCGGGGAGCCTGCTGGCCCACCTGAGTGTGTGGTTGCTGCTGCTGGGGGGGGCGATGACCGCGCTCACCAGCCAAGAAGGCTACCTACGCGTGGCGGAAGGCCAAACCAGCGCGGTGATGAACAGCTACCATACGCCCGAGCTGGCGGTGCTAAACGCACACGGGCAGACTCTGCTGAAATACGACGTCGCCGCGCTGCAGCCCGGGGCGCGGCTGGGGGTGGGCGCCGAGCAAGTGTTCGTGGAAGCCTACTTCCCCAACAGCCAGCTGCGCGAACGCCCCGTACCGATGGACGATGGCCTGACCAAAGGCGCACGCAAGTTCTTAGAATTCTCGGCTAAGGCCGCCGAGCCCGACGACGAGCGCAACCGCCCGACGCTGCTCTTCACCAAATTGAATGCCGCGGGCGAGCCGACCGCCAGGTTGGTGTTGTTTCAGGGGCAGCCCGTGCCCCAACCGGTGGCCTTTCCCGGCCAGCCCAGCGCCACCTTGGTGCTGCGCCCGGCGCAAACCCCCCTGCCCTTTGCTGTGCAATTGCAGCAGTTTGAACAAGAGTACTACCCCGGCACCGCCATCGCCCGCCACTATGCCAGCGCGGTGAAGATTCAAAGTCCCCGCAGCGGCGCTTGGCCCGCCACCATCCGCATGAACGAACCGCTACGCTACCAAGGTTATACGTTATACCAAGCCAGCTTTGTCGCCCCTGCGGCCGCCGGGCCCACGGAAAGCATTTTGGCAGTGGTGCGCAATCAGGGGTATTTAATCCCCTACGTCGCCGGGGTATTGCTGTGCCTGGGGCTGGTGCTGCATGTGGGGCTACGCTGGCGTAGACTGGTGGTGCTGGCGTTGTTACCCTGGCTGGGGCTGGCGCTGCCGGGGCACGCGCAAACCACGCTGCCGCTGGAAGCGTGGGGGACGTTGCCGATTCAGCATGAGGGCCGCCTCAAGCCACTCACCACCTTTGCCGAGGTGACGCTGCAGCAGTTACATGGCCGCACCCACTTGGAAGGATTGAACGCCACCGCCTGGTTGGCCGAGGCCGTCTTGGCGCCCACCCGGGCCCACACCCGCGCCATCTTCATCTTACCAAGCAAGGCGTTGCTGAACCGCCTGCAGTTGCCCGAACGGAACCCCCGCGCTTACACCTACCCAGAAATTTCCGCCGCGCTGCAGCCGCAGTTTGCCGCATTGCAAAGCTTGGCAGCCACCCCGCCCAGCGAGCGCGATGCGCTGGATACCCAGCTGCTAACATTGGCCGAACAGGTACAGCTGTATTATTTGCTCACGCAAAGTTTACAGCAGCCCCATGGCCCCTTCACGGTCATGCCGCCGCGGTTAGGGGAAGACACCTGGCTCACCCCGTTGGCAGCGCCGGCCAGCCCCTACCGCGCGACCTGGGCGGCCATGGCCCAGGCTTACCAACAGGGTGATACGGCGCTGTGGCAAGCGGCCACGCAGGCTGCCGTACGGCAGGCGGCGCAGCTGCCCGGCGTCCGCCCGTGGGCGTTGCAGGTGGAAGTGTGGTTGCGGGCGCTGCACCCGTTTTGGGTGGCTAGTGCCTTATTTGCGCTGGCGGTGCTGGCCTTGCTGTGGGCCCCGGCGGCGCGCTGGGCGCCGTTGGCTTTGGCGGCAGGATTGCTGGTGGCCGGCACCGCGGTGGCGGCGCGGGTGTATATTTTGCAGCGGCCGCCGGTGGGTACCTTGTATGAAAGTGTGTTGTTTGTAGGCTTGGTGGTGGGGCTGGTGGCGCTGGCGGCGGCGGGACGCGACCCTGCCCGGCGGCGCGCATGGCTCTGGCTAGGCAGCGTGTTAGGCTTGGTGCTGCAAGCGTTGGGGCTGCGCTATGCGGCCAGCGGCGGCGATACCTTGGGCGTACTTACCGCCGTGCTCGACACCAACTTTTGGCTCACCACCCACGTATTGGTGATCACCGCCGGTTACGCGCTGGCCTTGTTGGCCGGGGCGTGGGCCCATGGGGTGCTGTTGGCCGCGTGGCGGCAAGGCGGCCGGTTTACGCTTGAGAAAGCTGCCCAAGCACCGCTCATGCTGCTCACGCTCGCGGCGTTGGCTGCCACCGCCACCGGCACCTTGCTGGGCGGGATTTGGGCCGACCAATCCTGGGGCCGCTTTTGGGGCTGGGACCCGAAGGAAAACGGCGCGCTGTTGCTCACGCTCTGGTTGGCCTGGGTGCTGCACGCCCGCTTGGGTGGGGTGTTCGGGCCATTGGGCTTGGTGGTGGGCGTGGCCGCCACGCCGATGGTGGTGGCGGTGGCGTGGTTTGGAGTCAACCTGCTGGGAGTGGGGCTGCACAGCTATGGCTTTACCGAAGGCACACTCGCTTGGTTGCTGTTGTTCTTGGCCGGGGAAGCCTTGTTGCTTGGCAGCGTGGCCTGGCGCGTGGGGCGGCGGCGATGACTGCCCGCGTGGCGAGCTTGCTGGTGGGAACCCTCGCGCTGGTGGGGGGGCTCTGGCTGGTGGGCCGCCACCCCAACACCCCGCCGGCAACAACCTTTGTTGCCCAACCCTTTCCGGCCATTCCTGCGTTGGCCAACGTCACGCAGCCTGCCATCCTGCTCACCACCTGGGCCAGTTGGTGCGCGGTATGCATGGCCGAGCTGCCGCAAAAAATCGCCTACGCGCAAGCCCACCCGCGGGTCGCCCTGGTGGCCGTCAACATCGATACCGACAGCACCAAACGCGCTGCTGTATTGGCCCGGCTCCAGGCCCCACCAAGCACCAACGTTTACTGGCTGAATGACCCTTCCCGCACCTTGGCCTTTGGCACGCTGCAGGGCACGGGGGTGCCTGAGAGTTTCGTGCTGAACGCGCAGCGGCAATTGCTGTTCAAACAAAGCGGGCCACTTAATCTGCAGGGCGGCAAGTTTGCCGCGGCGTTGGCCGCCGCGCAGCGTTAGGCTTGCGCGGGCACGCCCACCACCTCGGTGGTCACCACGCCCTCTTTCAGCACATGGCTGTAGGGGCACACAGTGTGGCCTTTGGCGGCGATGGCTTCGGCTTGGGCCTGGCTAACCCCGGTCAAAGTTACACGCAAGGCCACGCGCACACTAAACCCACCATCGTCGCGCTTCAGCAGGCTCACCTCGCTCTGCACTTCCGGCGCGGCGGTCAACTCAATGCCCAATTGCTTGGCGGCAAAGGCACAGGCGCCGCCGTAGCAGCCGGCATAGCCCACGGCGAACAGCTGTTCGGGGTCGGTCCCCGTGGCGGGGCGGGGTTGAATCACCGGGTGGCTCAGCGCCACCTGCAAGCGGCCGTCGGCGGTGCCGCCCTTGCCGTTACGGCCGTTCACCACAGTGGCCTGGGTGGTATAAAGAACTTGCATGGAAGGTGCCTTTCTGTTGCCAAATTTCTGCTGGCAAACCGTAGAAGAAATGCCGCCTACCCGCAAGCCGCTTGAATTTTCCTGGTAACCTGCTAGAAAGAGTTGACAGCAATGAAGGAAAGTTAGCTCCCATCGGCCGTTTTAGAGGCACCCCGGATCGCAACCGGCAATACGAACACCGCATTAACAACGATATCCGCGTGCCTTCGGTGCGCGTGATCGGCCCCGAGGGCGAGAACTTTGGCGTCATGAGTAGCCGCGACGCCTACTTTAAGGCGCAAACACTGGGGCTCGACCTGGTGGAGATTTCTCCCAACGTCAGCCCCCCCATTTGCAAGATTCTCGACTACGGCAAGTTCCGCTTCCAAGAAGCCAAGCGCAAGGCCGAAGCCAAGCGCAACCAGAGCGTGATGGAGGTGAAGGAAATGGTGTTCCGCCCCGGGACGGAAGAAAACGACTACCAGGTGAAGCTGCGCAAGATTAAGGAATTCTTGGAAGACGGCAACAAGGCCAAGATTAACCTACGCTTCCGCGGACGGGAAACCACCCACCAAGAGCAAGGCCAACAGATGCTCGACCGCCTGATCGCCGACACCGCCGAGCTGGCCAAGGTGGATTTCCGCAGTGGGCTGGAAGGCCGCTTCATGACGTTGGTACTGAGCCCGGATAAGAAGAAAAAGAGTTCGTAACGTGCTCTGCAAAAAAAACCGCCGTTGGGCGGTTTTTTTAATCCAACGGCTCGGGCCGATTCTGCATGCGTTGGCCGCTGGCGTAGGGGCCCCGGGGGTACGGGGTATCCCAGCACTGGCGGTAGTTCACCTTATCGCTCACGCCATCTTGCAGCGTCACACGATTTTCTACCGGTAAAAGTTGGCAGCCATCGGGATTGCTACGCTGACTGAACAATCCCTCAAACGGACGCTGGTTGGGTTGCCAGGGCCAGTAGGTTTTCAGTTCCGACCATTCCTTATTCCAGTGGTACTGGCGTGGTTCGTCCAGCAAGGGCGCGCAGCCACCGAGGGCCAGTCCCAAGCCCAACCACACCAAGCGATGTTTAGAGACCGCCAAACTGGAACTCCGCGACGCTCTGGTACAATTTGCCAATTTCACGCTCCCAGATCCCAGTGGTCACGGTGTGCATGTACCAGTCATTCCCAAAGTTCAGCACCGGCACACAGGCAGGCTTCAGCCCCGCATCAAACAGGGCGAAGCCGGCCGCCAACAGGTTGGCATCGGTATGCCCGCCCACCACCAGCACCTCATCGGGGCTCTGGCGCTTTAACCATTCCACCGCTTGGGCGGGGAGGCCGTAGCCGTGCTTGGGAATCACCGCCCCGGTGCTGACCAACACGCTGGTATCCATCGGCGGTGTCCGGCCAAAGCGCACCAGCGGGGTGATGCTTTCATCGTGGGTAAACAGCGTGGCACAGGTGGGCATGCTGGCGGCCAGCTGATTGATCTGCGCCACCATGCCGGGGCCAGGGCGGTAGTAGGTCTGAATATCCAGGGCCAACATACAGCGCGGCATTCGGCGGAATCCTTATTCTTAAGCCTTGTGTTCGGCAGCCACCCCCAAGGCACGGAGGTAGGCTGTCAGTTCCTGGCGGCACATGCGGGCTTCGGTATAGCGCCCGCGCACATGCTGTGCCGCATCCTGGCCCATGCTGGCCAAAGCCTGCCGGTTCCGCAAGGCACGGGCGATGCAATCGGCGAGGGCCTGTGGCGCAACCTCCCCACGTTCATTCACCGGCAGCAACCACCCGGTTTGCCCCGGCAGAATGGTTTCCACACTGCCGCCGTGGGCGCTGGCAATCACCGGCACGCCCATCGCTTGGGCTTCCACCGCCACCCGGCCGAAGGCTTCCGGCCGCGTGCTGCAACTGAAGGCCAAGGTGCTGGCGGCCAACAATTGGGGAATATCGCGGCGGCTCCCCAGCCAACGGACGTTGTCGGCAATCCCCAACCGCTGGGCGAAGCCCGCCAAATCGCGGGCATAGTCACCGCGCTTTTCAGGGCCGCCCGCAAAGGCCACCACCCAGCGCCGGTGGGGCAACAGGCTTAACGCCTCCAACAGCAAATGTTGGCCCTTCCAGGAAGTCAGTCGTCCGACCAG
>JADCGN010000007.1 GCA_020249005.1 Alphaproteobacteria bacterium | reverse complement strand
GGTGCGCCAGGTATGCCTGCACGTCTTCCGGCTGCAGCCCGCGCAGTTCATCCAAGGTAACAGCTTCTGCCTGTAAATGATTCTTCCAAAAAGCAAACATTGCGGTGAGATCGCGCCCGTAGGCGGCCACCGTATGTGGGCTTTGGCGGCGTACTGCGGCCAGCCAGCCGCAGAATTCGGCCACCAGCGACGGCAAGGCCGGGGCGGGGGTGGCGGGGTTGGCCGGGCGCGGCATCGGCTAGTGCTCGGCCACCCGCAGGCTCACCACCTGGCGAAGAAATTCCAACAGATCCGTGCCCTGGCCGGCATGGAAATGCTGGGCGTCTTCGCTCCCCAAGGCAAACAGCCCGAGCAGCTGGCCATGGGCCTCCAACCGCAGCAGGGCGGAACTTTTCAGCGTATTGCCCTGCGGCCCGAACAATGGCCCGTGCTGGGCGGCATGGTAAGGGCCCAGCACCAAGGGCTGCGGGCAGAGCTGCGCCAGCTCGGCCGCGGTGAGGGTGGTGGCGCTGCTGGTGGGGCCAACCCGCAGCAACCGCGCGCCATGCAGCCCCAAAGCCTGCTTAAAAGGGCCTTGCAGGGCTTTGCTGAGCTCGGCCGCAGTGCGGGCGCCCAGGATGCTGAGCACCGCCGCATGGGCTTGAGCGGTGGCGGTGGTATTATCGCGCGCAATACAAATCAGCTGGTTGTAACGCTTCTTTAAAGCTTTAAGTTTATCTTCGGCCGCCCCGGCACGGGCCGCTTGGAGCGAAAAGATATTGGCAATCCGCTTGGGTGCGGCCTGTTTGGAGGCTTTGGCGGCCAACGGCTGCACCAAGGTGGCGGCATGGGTTTTCAGAAACTGGGGGTGCGCCTGTAAGTAGGCCAGCACCGCCTTGGCGCTGGGGGCGGGGCGGGCTTTACGCGGAGACGTTTGTTTTTTCAGTTGTTTGGCGGGCATGTCAGCGGCATTGTCAGGTTGGTTGGCAGGCCGCGGCATAGAAGATGCGGGGTGCGGTGCCAGGGTTCCTATCCTTCCCCTGCCACCAAACACCACGCGGGTCGAGCCAGAGCTCCCCGCGGTCGGGCCCCTCTTGCCGGCGCGCTCCCCACTGCGGGAGCGATGGCCGTTGCCAGGCAGCTTGCCCAAACCCTGCTTTCTTGCCAAGGTGCCGGCATGGAAATGGTGGGGGCCCCTGTGATTCGCGTGCTGGTACCCCGGGCCCTCCCCACATTGTTGGATTACAGCGTGGCGACACCGCTGCCGGTGGGCAGCTGGGTGCGGATTCCGGTGGGCAAGGCGGGCACCGTGGGGGTGGTGGTGGAAACCCTGGCCAGTTCGCCCTTTGGTACCTTGAAGCGCGCCGAACCCTTGCCCGAGGTACCGCCTTTGGCCCCGCCGACCCTCGCCTTTTACCGTTGGGTGGCCCGTTACAACCTGGCGCCGCCGGGCGAGGGACTGCGCGCCGCGCTGCTGCGTGGTACGGTGCCGTCGTTGCCCAAGCGGGCGGGGAAGCCCAAGGCTTTAAAGCCGCAACCGCCCGTCACCTTGCATGCCGAGCAGGCCGCCGCGGTGGCCGCGGTACAGGCCAGCCCAGGGTTTAAGGCCTGGTTGCTGGATGGCGTGACCGGCAGCGGTAAGACCGAGGTTTACATTGAACTGCTGCGCCGGGTGCTGGCCCAAGGGGGGCAAGCTTTGCTGCTGGTGCCGGAAATTGCGCTGACCCCGCAGCTTTTACAACGCGTCGGCGGGGCGCTAGCAGACGTTGCCTTACCAACCGCCAACCACCAACCACCAACCGTCAACCCGGTGTTGGCCTGGCACAGCGGCGTGGCCGAGGGCGCCCGCAAGGCCGCCTGGTGGCAGGTGGCCCAGAGCGGCCCGGCGGTGGTGGTGGGGGCCCGCAGCGCCTTGTTTTTGCCGTTTCAGCGGCTGCAGCTGGTGCTGGTGGATGAAGAGCATGACCCTTCCTACAAGCAGGCCGAAGGCTTTCGTTACCACGGCCGCGACAGCGCCGTGCAGCTGGCCCACCTGTGGGGTGTACCGTGTGTGTTGGGCAGCGCCACCCCTTCCTTAGAGACGTTTCAGCACGCCCAGACGGGCAAGTATGGTCGCTTGGGGCTGACGGCGCGGCATGGCAGCGCCGGGCATGCGCCGATTGCCCTGATTGACCTGAAGGCCGCCAAACCCGCCAAGGGGCAGTATCTTTCGGCCCCTTTGAAGGAGGTTTTGGCGGCCACCTTGGCCAAGGGCGAACAGGCCTTGCTGTTCCTGAACCGCCGCGGTAATGCGCCGTTGTTGGTGTGCCGGGCGTGCGGCACCCGCCGCGGTTGCCCCCGCTGCAGCACCACCTTGGTAGTGCATGGCGACCGGCTGCAATGCCATTGCTGCGGCTTTACGGAACATTACCCCGATGAATGTCCAAGCTGCGGCGATACCGACTTGGCCGCCTACGGCCCTGGCACCCGCAAGGTGGTGGCCGAGGTGCAAACGGCCTTCCCCCAAGCCCGCGTGGCGGTGGCCGACAGCGACGCCCTGACCACCGCGCCCCAAGTGGCGGCGTTGGTGGCCAGTGTGGCGGCGCGCGAGGTGGATATTTTGGTGGGCACCCAGATGGTGGTGAAGGGGCACCACTTCCCCTATCTCACCTGTGTGGGCGTGGTGGATGGCGACATGGGGCTGGCCCAAGGCGAGGCGCGGAGCGCCGAGCGCTGCTTCCAGCAGCTCTATCAAGTGGCCGGCCGGGCCGGGCGGGCCGAAAGGCCCGGGCAGGTGCTGATCCAAACCCACGACCCCACCCACCCGCTGTTTGCGGCGTTGGTGAACCACCAACGCGATACCTTTTACCAGGCCGAACTGGCCGCCCGCCAAGCCTGGGCGGATAGCCCGTTTGGCCGCAGCATCCAATTGCAACTGAGCGGCAAGCACGAACCCACCGTGCAGGCCGCCGCCGCCGCGCTGGCCCGGGGCTTCCCCCGGCCCGCAGGGGTGCGCCTGCTGGGGCCGGCGCCCGCCCCGGTGGTGAAGGTGCGCGACACCTACCGTTACCGGCTGCTGGTGAAGGCCCCCAACGCCTTCGGCCCGCTACAGCCCTTGGTGCAGGCGTGGGTGGAAGCCACGCCGCTGCCCAAAACGGTGGACCTGATGGTGGAGGTGGAGCCGCTGTAAGCGGGCCGTTGCCCAAGCGGGCCGGTGAACACTTGGGATTTAAGGGGTTAGCCGAACTTGGAAAAAACTTCACAAAAAAGCTGACGGCGGGTGTTGACAGTGCCACGCCCCTGACCTATACCCCGCCCACTTGCCGCATCACTAAAATGAAGTGACGCCGCCAAGGAAGCGCCTCTGACAAGTTTATCGGTAGTCTATAAACATAAACTCCAATGCTAGCGGCATGGTGTTTCCAGCAATGGAAGCATTCATGTTCTAGAAGGCAGACAAAGTCACCTTCGGGTGGGTTTGCTGCCAACAAGGTATGCTCTTGGCGTGCCGAACCGCACCTAACTTTCGGGTTGGCTGGGTTCTGCGCGTTCAGGTGATTCTGTGCAAACAGAAAATCGCAATTAGAAAAGAGCGCACGACGGATGCCTAGGTTTACAGAAGCGATGAAGGACGTGTTACGCTGCGATAAGCCCAGACGAGCTGCGATAAAGCTTTGACTCTGGGATTTCCGAATGGGATAACCCAATCCGCAAGGATTATGTGCCAGTGAATACATAGCTGGTTCAGGCGAACGCAGGGAAGTGAAACATCTCAGTACCTGCAGGAAAAGACATCAACCGAGATTCCCCTAGTAGTGGCGAGCGAACGGGGAGGAGGCCAGTGGAGTAGTAAGTTAAAGCAAAAGCTGTTGGAAACCAGCGCCAGAGTGGGTGATAGCCCCGTATGTGGTGATAACTTATTACTTCCTTGAGTAGGGCGGGCCACGTGAAAGCCCGTTTGAAGATAGGGGGACCATCCTCTAAGCCTAAATATTACTGTAAGACCGATAGTGAACTAGTACCGTGAGGGAAAGGTGAAAAGCACCCCGAACAGGGTGATGAAACAGATCCTGAAATCGTGCGCTTACAAGCAGTCTGAGCTCCGTAAGGAGTGACGGCGTACCTTTTGTATAATGGGTCAGCGACTTACATTCAGTGGCAAGGTTAACCGAATAGGGAAGCCGTAGAGAAATCGAGTCCGAATAGGGCGAATAGTCGCTGGGTGTAGACCCGAAACCAAGTGATCTATCCATGGCCAGGATGAAGGTGCCGTAACAGGTACTGGAGGTCCGAACCGACT
>JADCGN010000069.1 GCA_020249005.1 Alphaproteobacteria bacterium | reverse complement strand
GCGGGCCGTTTGAATCAGCGTGGCGCTCAGGTTGGTGGTGCTGACCAGGTTCATCGCCAGCGTGGTAGCGTTACTCACGTTCTGCACCTGGGCTGGAATATTGCTCAGGCCGTACCAGTCAGCCGCTCCGGCGCTGCCCAGCGTCGTCCAAGTGGTACCGTTACAAAACTGCAGCGCACCTCCGTTGTAGCGAATAGCGCCGGCCAGACCCGCCACGCAAGCAGCGCCGCTACTGCCCACCTGGGCTTCACCCACCACGGTAAGGCTGGCGGCAGGAGTTAAAGTCCCAAGGCCAAATCGATTGGTATTGGTAAACACAAAACCAGGGGTCGATGTTCCATCGGTATAAAAATTGAGTGTAGAGCTAATTGTATCCAGAAATGATTGGGTTGATGAGCGCCCAATTTGAAAAAGTTGAGAGGTATTTGCACGCAAATTAATGCGCACATCATTGTTGGCGCCGATATCGCGGACTTCAAGTTCTGAGCCTGGAGCTGTCGTGCCAATCCCCACATTGCTGCTAAAGTACCCCGTCGTCCCGCTAATTCCGCCCGTGGCGCTTACACCCAGGGTTACCAACCCACGGATGGGGTCAAACCACGCCGTGTTGGTACCACTCTGGGTCAGGCTCACAAAGCTCGTGTTGGACACTGCAACCAGAGTGGTGGTGCCGCTGGTGATGCGGTCACCGCTGGCGCTCCCCGTAATCGGCACACCGCCAACCGTCAGGCTGTTAAACGCCCCAATCGTGGCGGAAACCGTGGAAAGGCTGGTCGCCCCAGTGACCGTCAGGCCACCGGTGGCCAGGCTGGTGGCGGTCAGTAACCCGGCGTTGTTCACGCTTGGTGCATAGGTTGGGCAACCGATATCCTGGCGGCTACCTTCCCCCACACATACCCGCCCATCGTTCACCCCCAAGGTGGCGGAGATATTGGCCACCGTGCTGAAGCCCCAACTTTGCGCCCAGCCAACGGCAGTAAGCCCCGCCAACAAGGCAGCGGTCAGCAGAACTCTATGGGCGCGCATGCGGCTGCTCCTTCGCGGTGTCACCAGCGAGGGTGATCACCAACACCTTGGTTTGGGTAAACGGCGTGAAAGCCAGGCTAAATTTATGCTCGGCCTGCACTTGGGTGTTCAGGTTGGCCAGAATTTGCCCCACGGTGGCCTCAGCCGTCAGGCTCCAGCGCTCGGCCAGCAAAGCCTGGCCCTGTTCGCCCAACTGCCACTCGGCGCGCCAGGCGCCACTGTGGGTCGCAGCCTGCTGCAGCACTTCGTTCAAAATATCCGGCAAAGTACGTTCTTTGGCCTGCAGCACCACCGGGGCTTGGTCCAACGGCAAGGCCGGTACTGCGCCAGCGGCAGGTTCAATCGCCCCTTCGCCGCGCGCCGTGAGCACTTGGTCCATCAACTGATTGGCTTGGGCATGCAGGCGGCTGGCTTCGGCCAGTTGGTCGTTCTGCGTTTCCATCCGCGCAGCGGTGGCCAAGGCTTGGGCTTCCGCCACCTTGGCGGCGGCTTGCAAAATCAGTTCACGCCGGCCGGCTTCGGCCTGTTGTTCGGCCAGCTTCAGGCTGCCCGAAAGCGTCGCAATCCGTTCACCCATGGTGGCTTTCTGCCGGGCCTTTTCCTGCTGCAGGCGGCTGGCCAGTTGTTCAAACTGGGCAGCGCGGGTTTTGGCCGCCGCCAGTTCGCTCTGCAGGCGGTTTTGCTCTTGCTGCCAGGCATCGCGCTGGGCTTGCGTCATCGCGCGGTTTTGCGCGGAATCGGCCAGCGTGGTTTCATGGCGGCGCCGTTCGTCTTCCAACAGCCGCTCTTGTTCACGCAGTTGGGCGGCCAACGCTGCCGCCGCGGCGCCGCTGCTTTGGTCGGCCGCTTGCGCCACCAGGCGGGTCAGCTCCCGCGTGCCGGCCGCGGTGGCGCGTTCGCTTTGCGTGGCCCGGAAATTATCGCCCTGCTGCCAAGCATTCAGCGTGGCGGCCAGCGGGTCTTCACCCTCGGCCACCACCGGCAGCAAGGTGTCATTCACACTGATTTGCGGCACCGGCGGCAACGTGCTGCTGCGGGCGGTGCGGGAGGGAAGCTCCGCGCTCGGGCGTTCTTCCAGCAACGCACCGAAGCCATCGTGCACGCGGATGGTCACGGCGGGGTCGGCCTGGCGTTGGCCCAGCGGGTTACTGCCGTCGAACAGCAAGCTGGCGTTACCGCAGGGTTCGCCTTGCGCATCGAACAGCAACTTTTCGCTGCCGCGCGCCGTTTCCACCAACACCCCCATGCCGGGGCCGTAGCAATCAGCCACTGTGCCGATTTGGGTGTTCTGCGCTGTCGCCCCAGGCAGCATGGTGGTCCGGGCGATTTCCACCCCGCCATCCAGCGGTTGGGGCGCAGGAAAGCTGGCCAACGGGCCGCGCTGCCCTGGCCCGGTACAACCCACCAGCGCAGCACAGGCCAAGACCGCCCAGAGCGGTGGCGGCATGCGGGAGGGGCGCAGGCGAAGCGGCATGTTAATCCGACACTAACACAACCCGTTCCCGGTCAAAGAGCGCAAAACTCAGCTTAACCCCGCGATCATTGAGCAGATATTGAGCAAGATAACTCACAAATTCCGCAAACGTCGTCTCGGCATCCAAGCTGAACTTTTCCGTCATTAAGTCCTGGTTTTCCGGCTTCAGCTTCCAGCGCACCTCCCACGGGCCGGTAAAGGGCTCGGCCCGGGCAATGATCTTCTCCAGCATTTGCGGCAAGGTTTGGCCGTCTTCGTGTACCACTACCTTGTAATCGCGCAAATTCATCAGGTCGGTACGGGTTCGGGCCCGTTGCAGGCTTAGGCTGCGTTCAGCCGCGCTGGGGCGATTGGCCAAGCTTGCCACCGCCGGCCCCGCCCCCGGCTCCAGCAAGCGGCCCAAGCGCAAGCGGGCAGCATCCAGCGCTTCGCCCGGCCCGGCGCTGGGCTCCACATCGTCACCCAGGCGCGTCCGGGCGGCAGGGTCGGTCGCCGAAATCGCCCCTTGGCTGACCGCGGCCAGTTCATCAACAATTGCCTTCCGCATGGAAAACGCGGCGGGTGAATCTTCCGCCGCCAAGGCCTTGCCCACGGCCGCCCCCAAGGCCTGCTGCATGCCAGGGTCGGCATCGGCCACCGCGCTGCGGGCAATGGTTTGCAAATACGGTTTGGCGCTGCCCAAGGTTTGCAAGGCCAGCGCTTGAAATTCGGGCTTGGCTTCGGCCACCTGCTGGGCGGCAATTTCGGCCACTTCATTGGCTTTCACACGGGTGGCAGAAATTTCCGCCACCACAGCGGCCACATGGGCTGCTTCAGCCCGCGCTAGTTCCGCTTGCTGCCGGGCATATTCCTTGGTTTCGGTCTGTACCAAATGCTGCTGCTGTTGCAGCGCCAGCAGATCGCGTTCCTGCTGCGCCAACTTGATGGCCAACTGCTGGGCCGTCATGCCTTCCGGCAACCCGCTGGGCACCCGGGTGAGAATCACCTGCCCGGGCGTTACCACCCAGGGAGCCGGTTGGTTGGCCGCGTCCACGCGCTGCCACGTAATGGTGTTGGCCTGCGCCACGCCACCGGCCAGCCAGCAGCCCAGCCCCGTTGCCCACACCATGGCGCGTTTCATACCCGTACGCTGCCAAAAGCTGCACAATCTCGCCAGTTTATCGCACCAATTTACCGATCAGAACGGCCTGGGCTGTGCCCCAGGTGCCACGCGCCCGCGCAAGGGCATCACGGCAACGTTTGGCTTAATGCGGCAACAGCCACCACGCCAGGGCCGCCGCGCCAACCACACAAGCCACTTCCAGCATCAGCGTACGGACCGGGATAGACGCCCGGCAATGGCGGCAACGCCCCTTGAGCCACAGCCAACTGCCGATCGGCACCAAGTCCACCACCTCCAGGCGTGTCTTGCAGGCCGGGCAGGCGCTGGGCGGTTGGCGCAGGCTTAACCCCCGGGGCAGCCGGTACCAGGCACAGCTTAAGAAGCTCCCCAACACGCCACCCAACACCCCCGCCCAGGCCGGCCAGAACCAGGGCCACTGGGTGTGCAGAGCCGCGGCGGCAGCCAGCCAGAGCACGCCAGGCACCAGGCCGGGTTAGCCGCAGGTCGGCGGGCTCGCCGAGTCGTTGTTGATGGTGGTGATCCGCGCCGGCAGCTTTTGGCTGTTCACGCCCGGCCGGGTGCCGCACCCCCCGCTGATGCCGCGCGGCCGCGGGTTGCTGAAGTAGTAAAACGGCTTGGGTTCCGGTGCTCCGCTCACGGTAATCGTTTCCAAGGCCGAACAACAAAACTCATCCGGCAAACCCAACAGCCGCATCAGTTTGACCATGTCGTCACGACGTTGCGTATCGGTATCGTTGTTGCTCACCCGTACTTGGTCGTCCGCAGGGGTATCGTTTTGGGTATACAACTCTTCATAGTAACCGGGCGTGATGGTGTCGCCATTGGCGGGTAAGCCGATCGGGTAATACAACTTCCGTTCGATCGCCCCCGGTGTGTCACACTCGGTGCCTGTCAGGCCGTTGGCATCGCGCGGGAGGCCTGCGCAATTGGTCACCGCTTGGCTGTAATTGACCC
Organism: Alphaproteobacteria bacterium; assembly: GCA_020249005.1. Lineage (GTDB taxonomy): Bacteria > Pseudomonadota > Alphaproteobacteria > UBA2136 > UBA6156 > JADCGN01. The sequence continues at coordinate 4,355 of JADCGN010000069.1, read as the reverse complement.
GGGCCAAGGATTCCACCGCATTGGCGATGCGGTCCATCCGGTCGAGCGTCAACTGGTAACGTTCCAGCTTTTCGGGATAGTCGGTAAACTTCACCATCAGGTCATCCCCCGCCAAAGTGAGGCTGCCGAACTGCTGGACAGATTGCGCCAACGTGGCCTGATTCGACCACCATAAGGTGTTGGTCGGCTCGGCAAACACTTGGTTCAAGACGGCCACCCCGCTGGCGTCGCTGGCCTGACGGTCGGGCCCGGCACTCAGGAAGGTGGCATAGTTCACCGCCACCGGGGCCCCTTGAATGCTGCGGGTGGTATCGGTCAGGCGCAAATAGGCGCGCGGATTGCCCCACTCATCCAGCGCCATTTGTACGGCGCTCAGGTTGGTGTAGCCCGCCAAGGCCACGGCCCACTCCACATCCGGCGTGATCGGCACATCCACAGGCGGCAATTGGTTACGGTCGGCCAAATAGGCCTGCAGCGCGCGACGCAGTTCCTGCAGCGTATTTTCTTCCTGCTGGATATCGCGCTGCTTCATGAAGGAGAACAGCGGCGGCGTGGAAACCCCAAGCAGAATCGCCAAAATCGTCACCACCAGAATCATTTCCGCCAAGGTAAAGCCTTGGCGCAGCAGCGTACGGGTCGGGTTCATTAGTTGAAGCCTCCTTTGAGGGGGATTGATAAATTCACCACCGACCATGGCGACGGGCTGGCGCTAAAGTTCACTAGTTGCAACGTAGCGCCTTGGCGTAAATCGGCGGATGTGAGGGTCACTTCCATGCGGCCATTGCCGGGCAACAACCGCTCCAGGTAGGCAAACTCTTCTGTCACGCCCAAATCGTTCCGCACGGTTGTGTCAGTAATATCAGCAAAGCGGGGGGCATTAGGGTCGGTCAACAGCAAGGTGTTCCAATCGGGCGGCGCGGCGGCCGGGTTGGTTTGTAGGGTGGTGCGGTAGTTGGCTTCGATGGTCCCGCGGTAAATGGTCATCTTGGTTTGGTAATCCCGCAGCATCGCATTGGCGATCCGTTCGAGGCGGGTGGTGAGGTTGGCCAACACCACCCGCTGGGAATCCTCATCGGTAAAGGCCACCACAATATCATCGCTACCGCTGGGCGGCACCACGCCCTGCAAGGCCGCCAAGGTGGTGGGCGAGTTCAAGGTGGTTTGGAACACCCGATCCGGCCCCGCAGAAATCAGGATAAATCCGGTGATCGGCGCCACAGCTTGGGCGGAAAGGGCAATATTCTGGCGCAAAAAGCGGGTGTTGGCTCGGATTGGGCTCCCCCAAGAATCCCGCATCGGGTCACCCCAGCGGCCCGGCGCCAATTGGCGCAAGGCGGGCTGGGTCAGGATTTGTTCCGCCGTCCAGCTGGGCGGGGCCACCTCCAGTTGATTGGGTGTCAGTTCGCTGTTCACCACCTGTTCAACCGCACGAAAGTACTGCGCGGTTTCTTTCTGTAACGCTTTGTTCAATTGTGCAGAATTGCTCCCGCTGCCCAAGACCAAACTGCTCAAGATCCCCATAAAGAGGGAAAATACCGCAAGGACGAGAATGGTCTGCATATCTCAGCCATTTATCAGCAGCAGGGAAAATAGTCCCGACATCTCACTTTAAGGTTCTAAAACTAAAGGAAGTTTTTGAATTCCCTGCGGGGTTTCAAGGCTCATTTGCTTATTTTTGGTGTTGACGTCCGTAATCTTCACCCCTCGTTCATCCAACTCACGGCGGCGTTCGTTCAACCGGGCCTGCAAGCGGGCAGCGGCGTCTTCATCGAGCACACGCAACTCGCGTAAGGCTTCGGCCACCACCGGGTTAATGGCATAACGCACGGCAATGGTTTCCTTTAACCCCACCCAATTATCGCGCACCAACACCCGCACCCCGGCCGCGCCGTTGGTCACCCCCCTCACCCGCAATTGTGAGGCATTCAGCTGCAAGGCGCTGGGGGCCGCCACCAAACGTTGCGCTTTGGTGAGAGCCAACCGCCTTTGCGCCGCCAAGCGGGCGGCTTCATCGGTGGTATCGGCAATTTCCTCAACCTTCGGCTGCGGAAAGGGACTGCCCTCCCCCCGGTACGGCGGCACCATAGTGGGCGAGGCCTCATTCGGCACATTCCACAGCACCACGGCCTGAGCCTTGGCCACCACCAAGGCCCCCAACACCACGGTCAACCAAACACGCATCATTGGGCCGTCTCCCCAGGTTGGCTGGGGGCGGTTTCTTCTTCCAGCTCACCTTGTTTTTGCAAACTAAACAAGCGTCCTTGCAGCACCAAGGCGGTACTTTCGGGTACCGACTCATCGCCGCGTTGGACCGTTAGGGTGCTAATGTTAAATTTCCCGCTGGCGAACAGCTGATCCACCAACCGCATCACCTCAGCGTAAGGTTTGCGGGCCTGCACCGTCACAGTGCGCACAATCAGGTTGGTGTCGCCCACCGCGCGCGATTCGCGGCTGTCGATGCGGAAATCCAACTTAATTTTCTCCAAGCCCAGGTACTTCAGCACGTCCAGTTGGGTCGAGCGGCGTTCATCCATGGTCAGCCGGTCCAACTTGTCTTGGGCCGCCACCAGAAAATTCAGGTTGTTAAGCTCGCTCCGCCGGGCATCCAACGCCCCTTGCAACTGCTGGACGCGCTCCTGCGCCTTTTGCACTTGCAGCCACAGCACCACGGCGCTGACAATCATACACAGCAGGCACAAGATGGTGAGGTTGCGGGCGCCGCTGCGGGTCATTGGGCGGCCTCCGTTGGTGTTGGGGTGGCGGTGGCACTGATTGCGGCGGCAGGTGCAATGGCTGTGGCTGGGCTCACCATGGCCGACGCTGCCAACGGCACAGTGCCCGTCACTTGGACAATCACCGCCAATTCCATCATCGCATCACCCGGCTGGCCTTGCCGAATCACTTGGCGCACCCACGGCATCTGCGGCAACAGGCCGCTGGCAATGTTGGCTTGGTCAAGCAGCAGGCTTTGCACCGGATTGTTCAACAAAATCTGCATCGGTTGCAATTCGGGGGTCAGCGTCACGCCAGCGTCGGTATCCAGGCTGGTATCCCGTGCCAAGGCAATTTGCTGCACATCGCCCAGCCGTTGCCCCACTTGTGCCGTGGCCTGAATCAACGCGGAAGGCGAGACCGCCACCCCCGTGGTCAGCTCATTCAACACCGCATCGGGCTGGCGGATATGGCCCGTCCGCTTGTTGATTTGCACCGCCCGAATCTGGGCTTCCACCGCCTCAATCTCGGCCTGCAGGCGGTTGCCTTTGGTTTTTTCAGCCATCCAGAAAATCGCCACCGCCGCCACCGCCGCCGCACCCAGCAACAGCAGCAACAGGTACAACCAGGTAAAGTTTTGATGACTGTAGAGCGGCGCCAAATCGGGCGCGGGCTTCAACGTACTGAACGGGATGGGCGGAAACCCATGCGCCTGTTGGCCTTGCTGAATGGTGCGGTACAGCGCCACATCATTAACCACTGCCAGGCACACGTTTTGGCCGGGGTTGGCCAAGCTGAAATCGGCCAGGATCAACTGCAACGCCGGCATCGCCGCCTCGCCCGCCGGCAATTGCAGCTGGGCCGTGCGCCACACCAAGCGACCTTCATCGTTGCGCTCACGAATCCCGTGGATCACCACCTGCGGGCTTAACACGTAAAAGAATGCTTCCGCTTCGGGTGGCGCCAGATCTTCCGGCAACCAAACCTTCACCGCTTGGCGTAATTCCAAAATCTCGGTCGGCAAGGTTCCGTACAGCGTGCGTTGCCCACGCTGCACCCGCGCCAATTGCGGCCCACGCAGGGCTGCCCCACCCGCCGCCGGCTTGGCCACCTGAGCGGTGCCAGCCGCATCTTTCAGCACCTGGGTTTGGTCGGCCGAGGGCACATAGACCACCTGCACTGTGCCCAAGGAGGGCTGATGAAAAACGACCTTACGACGGCTGACGACGTACAGACTCATGCCAAGCGCTCCCCTGGCGACATCATCGTCCATACTCCATCAAGGCAAAAATCGGGCCCACCAGCGAAGTGTAGGTCGCAACAATGAAAAGGGGCAACAAGCCTGCCATGACAATGAACTTTATCGTGCTTGCCACTTGGCGGATATAGCGCTCCAGCTCCAGCCGGTAGGGCTCTTGCAAATCGGCCACACGGTCGGCAATCGCCCCCGTGGCTTCCCCGGCCTCCAACGCATTGATGAACGACGCCTTAAACGGCAACACCGTGCAGGCCTGGCTGAGGCGCATCCCGCCGCGGTGGTCCTCGCTGGCGGCCATCAGCAAGCTGCCGATCAGCGGGTTCTTCACGCAATTGGCCAATTGCTCAAGCACCTGGTAGGTCGGCATCCCCGAACGCACCAGGGT
>JADCGN010000068.1 GCA_020249005.1 Alphaproteobacteria bacterium | reverse complement strand
GTACCCGCCGCCGCTACGCACGGGTGGGCGATATCATCATCGTCAGCATCAAGGATGCGATTCCCCGCGCCAAGGTGAAGAAGGGTGACGTGGCCCGTGCCGTGGTGGTGCGTTGCGCCAAGGAAACGCTGCGCGCCGATGGCACCGCCATTCGCTTCGACAACAACGCCGCCGTGCTGATCGACAAAAAGAACGAGCCGGTGGGGACCCGTATTTTCGGCCCCGTGGCCCGCGAACTGCGCGCCAAGCAATTCATGAAAATCATTTCGCTCGCCCCGGAGGTGCTCTAATTATGGCCGGTCTACAATCCAAACTGAAAAAGGGCGATGAGATCATCGTCATCAGCGGCAAGGCCAAAGGCCAGAGCGGCAAGATTGCCCGCGTGCTGACCGAAACCAACCGCGTGATCGTGAGCGGCCTCATGCTGGCCAAGGCTCACCTTTCCGCCCGCAAAGCCATGCTCCAGCAAAAAGAGTCGGGCATCGTGCAAAAGGAACTGTCGATTCACGCCAGCAACGTGATGTTGAAGGACCCGAAAACGGGCAAGCCCACCAAGGTGGCGTACAAGATTACCGCCGAAGGCGCCAAGCAACGCGTGGCCAAAAAGAGCGGTGAGGTGGTGGATACCATCAAGAAGGTGAAGCCCGGCAAGGGCGGAACCCCGGCGAAGGCCGGGGCCTCCTCCGGGGCAACCAAGGCTAAGTCCAAGTAAGAAAGGATACTGACCATGGCAAGTCCAACCGCCAAGAAGGCTGCTCCGGCGAAGGCTGGTAAGCCCGCCGCCGCCGCCCCGAAAGCCGGCAAAGCCAAGGGCAAGGGTGGCGCTGGTGCCACCGAGGTAATGGAACAACACACCGCGGCCAAGGCCGAAGTGGGTGTGAAGGGCTATACCCCGCGTTTCGCCAAGCTCTACACCGACCAAGTGCGCGCCGAGCTGACCAAGCAGTTCAACTACCGCAACCCCATGATGGTGCCCAAAATCAGCAAAATCGTGCTGAACATGGGTGTGGGCAAAGCGGCCGAAGACAAAAAGATTCTGGAGTTCGCGATGAACGACATGCGTCTCATCGCGGGCCAGCAACCGGTGGCCACCCGCGCCCGCAAGAGCATCAGCAACTTTAAGCTGCGCGAAGAAATGCCGATCGGCTGCAAGGTGACCCTGCGCGGCCCCCGCATGTGGGAGTTCCTGGACCGCCTGATCACCATCGCGCTGCCGCGCGTGCGTGACTTCGACGGCGTGCCGACCCGCAGCTTCGATGGCCGCGGCAACTACGCGCTGGGCATTAAGGAGCAGATCATCTTCCAAGAGATCGATTACGACAAAACCGACCGCATCCGCGGCTTGGACGTGATCATCTGCACCACGGCCAAAACCGATGACGAAGCCCGCGCCTTGCTGGCCGCTTTCGGCATGCCGTTCCGCCGCAGCCGTACGCAACCGGCAACCAAATCCAACGCCCAAGCAGGAGCCTAAACCATGGCCAAAGTTTGCATGATCAACCGCGAAGAAAACCGCGCCAAGGTTGCCAAGCGCGACAGCGCCAAGCGCGCCAAGCTGAAGGCGGCCATCGTGGCCACTGAAGACTTGGCCGAGAAAATGGCGCTGAGCCAAAAGCTGGCCAGCCTGGACCGCAACGGCGCCAAGATCCGTGGCCGTAACCGTTGCGCCATGACCGGCCGCCCGCGTGGCTACCACAGCCGTTTTGGCTTAAGCCGTAACAAATTGCGTGAACTCGCCAGCGCCGGGCTGTTGCCGGGCGTGCGCAAGGGCAGCTGGTAAGGGAGGAGAGAGACCATGATGACCGACCCGATTTCCGACATGTTGGCCCGTCTGCGCAACGCGCAGGCCCAACGCCACGCCAGCGTACGCGTGCCTGCCAGCAAGCTGAAGGCTGCCATTCTGCAGGTGCTGAAAACCGAAGGTTACATCACCGATGTGGCCGAAGATGTGGCCCCCAACGGTGCCAAAACCCTGGTGGTGAGCCTGAAGTACCACCAAGGCCAACCGGTGATGACCTGGGCCAACCGCGTTTCCAAACCCGGTAAGCGCACCTACAGCGCCGCCCAAGAGCTGCCGCTGGTGGCCAATGGCCTGGGGATCACCATTGTCAGCACCAGCAAGGGCGTTCTCACCGATGCTCAAGCCCGCGCCCAAAACGTGGGTGGCGAAGTGCTGTGCCAAGTGATGTAAGCGAAGTTAAGTAAAGGATACCGCCATGTCGCGCGTAGGAAAAAAACCGATTGCCGTGCCCAAGGGCGTGGAAGTCAGCATCAATGGCCGTAAAGTGGCCGTGAAGGGGGCCAAGGGCCAGCTGGAAGACAGCCTGCCGGCCGACATCAGCGCCAGCCTTGGCGCGGGTGAAGGCGGCGCGCAGGAAGTCAGCTTCACCCCCACCGGCAACCCCCGCCAGCTTTCGGCAGCGTGGGGCACCGCCCGGGCCATGGTGCGTAACATGATTGAAGGCGTCACCGCCGGTTACACCATCCCCATGAAGCTGATTGGGGTGGGTTACCGTGCCACCGTGCAAGGCAAAAAGCTGAACATGACGCTGGGCTACAGCCACCCGATCGAAATTGAAATCCCGCAAGGACTGACGGTGGACGTGAAGGACCAAACCGAGCTGACCATCAGCGGTACCGACAAGCAAGCGGTGGGCCAATTTGCCGCCATCGTGCGCGGCAAGCGGGCGCCGGAACCCTTTAAGGGCAAAGGGGTGCGCTACGTGGGTGAGCACATCACCATGAAGGAAGGTAAGAAGAAGTAAACGACGTCAAAAACCGGCCTCTGGCCGGTTTTTGGTAACGGAGTTTATCCTGAGGGCTCTGCCCGAAGGATCCAGTTCTTCTGTAAACCGGGACAATGGCCCGGTTTTCTTTGGCCACCGAGTTTATCCTGAGCGTAGCGAAGGATCGGTACTCTGGCCCTACACCAGCATCGGGCCAAAGGCCCGAAAATCTCTTGAGTTTCCAATTTAATAAGCATACATTTTTTAAAATACCGAACCACCTCGCCAGTATGCTGGCCAACCCCCAGGGAGGGTTTCATGCCAAAATCATCCAGGGTGCTTGCAGCCAGATCCGCCGAGAAGATTCGCCGCTTGCGCTATGAAGCCAAGCGTTTAAGACAAACCTATTACGTTAATAAAGCAATGGAGGCGTTTCTGGATAGTCTGGATAGAGCTGTGACGCAGAGCGAATTGCTCCTCTACCAAATGGAAGCAAAAAAGCCTCATTAAGCCGGCAAACGCGGCGCTGTTATGCGAATAAGAGGGACTAAAGGCCCTCTTTTTTGCTTGCATGCCCCTAAAATTCCCCGTATAGCCGCCCTTAAGCCTCCGTGGGTCTGTTGAACACATCCGGAACCACGGCAACTTCCCAAGCCATGCTTGGGTCAACCAGAGAAAGGAGCACCTCATGGGCCACATCCATGAAACGCTGACCGAACGCCGTGCCCGGCGCATTCGGCACAAACTGAAAACCAACAACCCAGGCAGCCTGCGCCTGAGCGTTTACCGCAGCAACCTGCACTTCAGCTGCCAAATCATCGATGACACCAAAGGCCACACCTTGGCCAGCGCCTCCACCATGGAGAAGGCCATCGCGAAGAGCTTGAAGAACACCCGCGGCAGCGAAGCCGCCGAACTGGTGGGCAAAACCCTCGCCGAGCGCGCCATGAAGGCGGGTGTGAAGGAAGTTTACTTCGACCGCGGCCACTACCGTTACACCGGCCGTCTCAAAACCCTGGCCGATGCCGCCCGTGCTGCGGGTCTTAAGTTCTAACGCTGCGAAAAGGACATACACATCATGAGCGAACAACGTTTTGACCAACGTCATGAGGCCCGCGGCGATCGCGAGCGTAGCGAATTTGTCGATAAGCTGGTCGGCGTCCGCCGTGTCGCCAAAACCGTGAAGGGCGGCCGCCGGATGGCGTTCGGCGCCCTGGTGGTGGTGGGCGATGAAGCTGGCCGCGTCGGCTTTGGCCAAGGCAAGGCCAAGGAAGTGCCCGATGCGGTGAAAAAGGCCACCGACGGCGCCAAACGCAGCATGGTGCGTGTGCCGCTGCGTCAGGGCCGGACGGTGCACCACGAAGTGAACGGCCGTTTCGGTGCCACCAAGGTGATCATCAAGCCCGCCGTGCCGGGGACTGGGATTATTGCCGGCGGTCCGATGCGCGCCGTGTTTGAAGCCATGGGTATCAAGGACGTGGTGGCCAAGGCTCAAGGCAGCACCAACCCCTACAACCTGATCCGCGCCACCTTCGCTGCCTTTGCTGCGATGGAAACCCCCCGTGGGGTGGCCGCCAAGCGTGGCTTGAAGATTACCGACCTGACCTTGCACGCCAAGGAAGCCAGCAAGGGCGAGATGGACCAGAAGGAACTGATCGCTAAGGCGGAAAAAGCCAAGGCAGCCCGTGCCGCCCGCGCGCCGAAGAAGGCCGAAGGTAAAGGTCGTGGCCGCCCCGAAGGCGATCGCCGCCCTGGTGGTGAAGGCCGTGGCAAGCGTACCGAGGCCCCGAAAGTGGTGACGGTGAGCAAGGCCGAAAGCATGGCCGCTGCCACCGAAGCCCCGAAAGCGGCTGAGTAAGCCACAACCATTAACCGTAGCGTAAGGGAAACCGAGTTATGAGCATCAAACTGAATCAACTGGCCGACAACCAAGGCGCCACCCACAACACCAAGCGCCTGGGCCGCGGGATCGGCTCCGGCAAGGGCAAAACCTCGGGCCGTGGGGTCAAGGGGCAAAAGGCCCGCAAATCCGGTAACGTACGCGCCGGGTTTGAAGGGGGCCAAAACCCGCTGTACCGCCGCCTGCCGATGCGGGGCTTCAACAACTTCAACTTTGCGGTGGATTACTGCGAAGTGAACGTGGGCACCCTGCAGAAGCTGGTGGATGAAGGTAAGCTGGACGCCAACCTGCCGATCAGCATCGACAGCATCATCGGCATCGGCCTCACCAAAAAGGCCAAGGATGGCCTGAAGGTGCTGGGCAATGGCGAACTCAAGGCCAAGCTGCACATCATTGCCGCCCACGCGAGCGCCTCTGCCGCTGAAAAGCTGAAGAAGGCTGGTGGCAAGCTCGAAATCCTGCCGAAAAAGGAATACGCCAGCGGCCAAAAGCTGCCCAAGCAGGCCTAAGCCTCCGCTTGATCAACCACCCCGCTGCGGCGGGGTTGTTTTATAAATTCTAAGCAGCTGAGTCCACCCATTCTCGTGGCACACTTTGCATCTCAGCAGCTCTACGCCGAGATGTTGGAGGCCATCAATCGGCACAGCGGCTGGAACGATTTTCTCGGAGCGGGTCTGACGTATGACCACAAGCAACGGCGCCATGATTGCACCCTGTACCCCGCCGCGAATGAGAAGCTTCTGCACTATTTCGACTGAAGCCGCCGCACTTTTCACCAGCGCGCCGCCCGGAAACCTTGCCGGGCGGCGCTTTTTTTGTTAAGCCGGTTCGGTAACAGAAAGAGCCCTGCCGCATGGCCACCTTGGGTTTAGGCAACCAAAGCGACGTTGCCGATTTGCTGGCGAAAGCCAAGAACCTCCACAGCCGTATCCTGTTTGTGCTGCTGGCGTTCGTCATCTACCGCCTGGGCACGCACATTCCGTTGCCGGGCATCGATGTGGCGGCGCTGGCCAGCTACCAAACCAACCTGCAAAGCGGGTTGTTCGGCCTCTTTAACATGTTCAGCGGCGGCGCATTCAGCCGGATGGCGATTTTTGCGCTCAACATCATGCCCTACATCACCGCCAGCATCATTATTCAGCTGCTGGCCGCCAGCTATCCCAGCTTGAATGAGCTGCGCAAGGAAGGCGAAGTGGGGCGCCGCAAGCTCAATCAATACACCCGCTACCTTACCGTGGTGTTGGCGATGGTGCAGGGCTTTGGCCTGGCCACCGGCATCCAACATCAAACCGCCATGGTGGCGGGCGAGGTGGTACCGCTGGTCGTGAACCCTGGCTTGGCCTTCCAACTGCAAACCGCGCTGACCATCACGGCGGGCAGCCTGTTCCTGATGTGGCTGGGCGAGCAAATCAACACCCGCGGTATCGGCAACGGCATTTCGCTGCTGATTTTCGCCGGGATCGTCGCCGAATTCCCGCGCATGATCATGCGCGTGGCCGAACTGGCCCGTACCGGCAGCATTTCGGAATTGCTGGTAATCGCCATTCTGGTGGGGAT
>JADCGN010000067.1 GCA_020249005.1 Alphaproteobacteria bacterium | reverse complement strand
GGGCGTTTGGCCAGGCCGATGCGTTCCGCCAGCCAGATGGCACCGACAATCCCCACCGGCTTGCCCACCAGCAGGCCCAACGCCACGCCCAGCAGCACCAGCAGCGTGGCCGGGTTGCTGCCCAGGCTACCCGCCACGGCGGAGAAATCCACGCCCGCAGCCGACAGCGCAAACAGCGGCATCACGCCAAAGGCCACCCAAGGGTGGAGGCGGTGTTCTAAGCTTGGCAGCACCCGCTTGGTGGGCACCACGGCCGCCAAGGCCACCGCGCCGATGCTCGGGTGCAGCCCGCTCGGCAGCAGCGCCAACCAACAGATCAGTGCCAAGACCATGGGGATCAACGCGCCCAACCCGCGTTGGCAGCGGCGGTCATGGATCACGCCCGCAAAGGTGGCCCAGGCGCCAATCGCCAGCAGCAGGTGCAGCGGGCTTAAGCCGCCCGTGCTGCCCGAATAGAACAAGGCGATGATCAGCATCGCGCCCAGGTCATCAAAAATCGCGATCGCCAGCAGCAGCACCTTCACCGGCGTCGGTACGCGCTTGGGCCCGAGCAGGCCCAGCACCCCCAGCGCAAAAGCAATATCGGTGGCGCATGGCACGGCCCAGCCGCGTACCACGTCGGGGTGTTGGCCCCCCGTGAACAGCAGAAACACCAACGCAGGGATGAGCATCCCCCCCAGCGCAGCCAGCAGCGGCAGCTTGGCCACTTGGCGGTCACGCAAATGGCCGCTGACCAATTCCCGCTTCATTTCCAGCCCCACCACAAAAAAGAACACCGCCATCAGGCCATCCTTGACCCAGGCTTTCAAGGTGGTGGGCAGCCAGGCGCTTTCCAGCGGGGTGGCGGCCCACAGCGCGGCCCAGTGCGGTGCCAGCGGGCTGTTGGCGGCCACCAGCGCCAGCAGCGCCGCGGCCAGCAGGCCGTAGCTGGCGGCAGCTTCGTGCTGCAGGAAGTCGCGGAGGGGTTTCAGCATTGATTAACCCTTACGGGATTGTCCCATTGACAGCAAATGGCCCCCCTCACCCTAAGGCGAGAGGGGCCATGGCTTGTGCCGTTTCGGTCACGCGGCCGGTTGCGGCCGCTTGAACCAGGGGTCGGAGGGTGGCGGATCAACGTCTAAGGTGTAAGTCCACCCCTGTTTGGCGTCGCGGTTGAAACGATCAACCTCCGCTTGGGAGCCGTAGCCCCAATATTCTGTGGCGCCATCGGGGCCAAAACCCCGGATGATACCAGACCGCTGATTCGGGTCGGCCTGGGTGGCCGTAGAAACGAGATTGAGCGCCATCGTAATCTCCTGATCTGGCGTTAAGATAACGCCGTTGTAGGGCACCCCTGCCGCTTACGCAAGGGTGGCGCGGCGGGTGGTGACTTCCTCGGCCAGCTGGGCGATGAACTGGGCCACCGGCATGGCGCCCAAGTCGGTGCCGTCGCGGCGGCGGACGCTGACCGTCCCGGCAGCCGCCTCGGCCTTGCCGACCACCAGCATGTAGGGGATTTTCTGCTGCTGGGCGAGCAGGATCTTTTTCTGCATCCGCTCGCTGCTGGCATCCACCGCCACCCGCAGGCCCGCCGTGCCGTTGGCCACCGGGGCCGCTAACAGCTGCTGCCGCACTTGGGCGGCATAGGCGTTTTGGTCATCGGTGATCGGGATCACCATGGCCTGCAGCGGGGCCAACCAGGTGGGGAATTTCCCTTCGTATTGCTCAATCAAAATCCCCATGAAGCGTTCCAGGGTGCCCAAAATCGCGCGGTGGATCATCACCGGGTGCACCCGTTCGCCGTGCTCATCGGTGTAGAACGCCCCCAGGCGCTTGGGCATGTTGAAGTCGATCTGGATGGTGCCGCACTGCCAACTGCGGCCGATCGCGTCGCGCAGGTGAAACTCCAGCTTCGGCCCATAGAACGCGCCTTCCCCCGGCGCTTCGGTCAGCGCAATGCCCTTCTTGGCGCAGGCGCTGGCCAGGCCCTGTTCGGCGGCGTCCCACAGGTGCTCTTCGCCCACGCGCTTTTCCGGCCGCGTGGCCAGCAGCACGAAGTAGTCGGTAAAGCCCAAGGGCTGGTAAATTTCCTCAATCAGGTCGCACAGGGCGATGATTTCGCTTTCCATCTGCGCGGGCGTACAGAAGATGTGCGCGTCGTCCTGCGTCAGGCTGGTCACGCGCAGCAGGCCGTGCAGGGCACCCTTGGCCTCGTTGCGCATGCAGCTGCCGAACTCGGCCATGCGCAGCGGTAAGTCGCGGTAGCTTTTGATGCCTTGGTTGAAGATCTGCACGTGGCAAGGGCAGTTCATCGGTTTGAGCGCCAGGATATCGAGGCCATCCACCGCCGCCGCCAGGGCGCCGAGGCTGACCTGCTGACGGTCGGGGTATTGGCCGGGCTCCACGATCGGCTGCATCACGTCGTCGCTCGCCAAGAATAAATTCTCGCGGTAGTTCTGCCAGTGGCCGCTGGCTTCATAAAGCTTTTTGCTGACCAGTTTCGGGGTGTTGACCTCCACATAGTCGTAGCGGCGCAGCTGTTCCCGCACATAGTGCTGCAATTCCAAAAACACCGCCCAGCCCTTGGGGTGCCAAAAGGGTTGGCCCGGCGCTTCTTCCTGCAAGTGGAACAAATCCAGCTCGCGGCCCAACTTGCGGTGGTCGCGCTTTTCGGCTTCGGCCCGCAGGTGCACGTAGGCGTCCAGTTCCTTTTGGGTGGCAAAGGCGCGCACGTAAATGCGGGTGAGTTGTTCGTTATTTGAATCACCACGCCAATAAGCACCCGCAAGATTCGTTAATTTAAATGAAATTGTGGACAAAAGCTTTAAGCTTGGTGCGTGAGGACCAACACAAAGGTCAATAAAATCATC
>JADCGN010000066.1 GCA_020249005.1 Alphaproteobacteria bacterium | reverse complement strand
GAAGAAACGAAAGGAAATGGTCATTGAATCCTCGGGGGTTTGGCCTGCACGGAACCCGCGCAGGCAGGGTGCAGGTTGCTTCCTGCGGAAACAACTTCATTAAGAGGTATGGTATTTTATGGTAATTTTTAGAAGTCTACCTGCTAAATTTGCTGGAAAATCATTGACAAACATCGGTAAACCCGCCAAAAGCCCTCCACGGGTGGATGGCGAAACCCGGGCAATCCATGCGGTTGCAGATGCCTAAGCTATTTAAAAACAGTAGCTTATGCCTGAAATTTAATTCATTTTAGGCGCATGATGAACGTAACAAAGGTTACCGCTATGAACCTAACCCATAGCCAAAAGCCGGCCGAGGCCAAGCACGCCTGGCTGGTGATTGATGCCGAAGGTGTGCCGCTGGGCCGCCTGGCCACCCAAATTGCCACGCTGCTGCGGGGCAAGCACAAGCCCACCTACACCGCGCACGTAGATGGTGGCGACCACGTGGTGGTGCTGAACGCCGAAAAGGTGAAGCTGACCGGCCACAAGGCGCAAAACATGCAATTTCATTACCACACCGGCTGGATTGGTGGGCTCAAGACCATCATCGCCGGCGATGAGCTGAAGGGCGCCCACCCCGAGCGCCTGATCGAACGCGCGGTGAAGCGCATGCTGCCGAAAGACAGCCCGCTGGCGCGCAGCATGTTCGGCAAGCTGCACGTGTACAAGGGCAGCAACCATCCGCACGCCGGGCAGAACCCGGTGGTGATTCAACCCACCGCCAAAGCTGGCAAGTAAGGAAGGGGCCCAGAGATGAGCATCGCCAAAAACATTGAAGCCACCAACGCCAAAGCCGGCCGCTTTTACGCCACCGGCAAGCGCAAAACCTCGGTCGCCCGCGTGTGGTTGACCAAAGGCAAGGGCAACATCACCATCAACGGCCGCAAGCTGGAAGAATACTTCGGCCGCCCGGTGTTGCAGATGATCTCCAACCAGCCCTTCCTGGCTATCGACATGGCCGGCAAGTTTGATATCAACGCCCGTTGCCACGGCGGCGGTTTGTCGGGCCAAGCCGGGGCGCTGCGTCATGGCATCGCCAAGGCGCTGGAAGCCTACGACCAAGCCAACCGCCCGGCGCTGAAGAAGCTGGGTTTCCTCACCCGCGACCCACGCGTGGTGGAAAGCAAGAAGTACGGCAAGCACAAAGCCCGCCGTTCCACCCAGTTCAGCAAGCGCTAAGCTGCTGGCCTGCCAAAAAGCCGCCCGTGTGGGCGGCTTTTTGTGCGTCCGTCCTCTTGGCTTGGGTTGCCAGCCCGCTGCGGCTTGCGTAGGGTGCGGGCCATGAGCAGCTACACACGCATTTTGGTCAAGGTTTCGGGCGAACGGGTGGCGGGCGAAAGCCACGACCGCGTGCTGGATATGCCCAGCCTGCAGGAAATCGCCAATGAACTGAAAGATTTGCACAACCAAGGGGTGCAGGTGGCGGTGGTGATCGGTGGCGGCAACATGATCCGCGGCAAGGAAGTGGCGGCGCTCGGCATCGAAGCCGCGCAAGGCCACCAAATGGGGATGTTGGCGACCGTAATCAACGCGCTGGCGCTGCAAAGCGTGCTGGAAAGCAAAGGGGTGCACAGCCGCGTGATGAGCGCGATTGAAATCGACCGCGTGGCCGAGCCCTACATCCGCCGCCGCGCCATGCGCCACATGGAGAAGGGCCGGATTGTGATTTTCGCCGCCGGCACTGGCAACCCGTTCTTCACCACCGACACCGCCGGCGCCCTGCGCGCGATTGAAATCGGCGCCCAGGTGTACATCAAGGCCACCAAGGTGGATGGCATCTACGACAGCGACCCGGTCAAGAATCCCGCCGCCAAACACCTGCCCAAACTCTCCTACAAGGATGTGTTGGTCGATGACCTGAAGGTAATGGATGGCGCCGCCGTGGCACTCTGCCGGGAAAACCAACTGCCGCTGATGGTCTGCAAGGTGGGCGATGTGGCCGAAGCCTTGCAAGGCAAGGCGAAGTTTACCCTGGTGCAGTAGCGCCGCCCATGCGCGGCGCCTGCGGCCTGGATTTCGGCACCTCCAACTCCACCATCGGGGTGTGGCAGCAGGGTACGCCCACCTTGGTGCCGTTAGAGGCAGGCAAGCCAACCCTGCCCAGCGCCATTTTCTTTAATTTTGAAGACGACAGCGTCGCCTTCGGCCGCGCGGCGGTGGCAGCCTACACGGCGGGCACCCAAGGGCGGTTGTTGCGCGCGCTGAAAAGCGTGTTGGGCAGCAGCCTGATGACGGAAACCACCCAGCTGAAGCGCCGCCGCCTGGCCTTTACCGAAATTATCGGCCTGCTGCTGCACCAACTGAAAGCCCGCGCCGAAGCCGCCACGGGTCAGGAACTGACCCAGGTGGTGCTGGGGCGCCCGGTGCAGTTTGTCGATGACGACCCGGTGGCCGACCGTGCGGCCCAAAACCAACTGGAAGCCGCCGCCCGTGCCCAAGGCTTTACCGAGATTGCCTTTCAGTACGAGCCGATCGCCGCGGCCCTGGCATACGAACGGCAGGTCAGCGCCGAACAGCTGGCCCTGATTGTGGATATTGGCGGCGGCACCGCCGACTTTTCCGTGGTGCGCGTTTCGCCGGAACGGGCCAAAGCCACCGATCGCCAAGCTGATATTCTCGCCAATCAAGGGGTGCACCTGGGTGGGACGGACTTCGACCGCCTGTTCAGTCTGGCCGAAGTCATGCCGCTGCTGGGGAAGGGCAGCCATTACCGCACCACCGGCTATGAATTGCCCACCCGGTACTATTACGACCTCGCCACCTGGCAGCGCATCCACAGCCTTAACACCAAGGAAACGCTCCACGAACTGCGGCAACTGCGGCATGAGGCCGCCGAACCGGCTTTGCTGGAGCGCTTGTTGGCGGTGATTGAAGGGCGCCTGGGCCACGCCCTGGCCGGGCAGGTGGAAGCCGCCAAAATCGCTCTCACCACCGCCGCTGCCAGCACGCTGAACCTGCCGTTGCCCGGGCAGCCATTGGTGCAAACACTCACCCGTACCCAGTTGGAAGCCGCCATTGCCCCCGCAGTGGCCCGCATCGCCGCCACCGCCCTGGCCACCGTGCAGCAGGCCAGAGTACCACCAACCGCCCTGCAAGCAATCTTTCTTACCGGCGGTTCCAGCCAAATTCCGGCAGTAAAAGCCAGCGTGCTGGCGCAGTTTCCCGCCGCCCAGGTGATAGAAGGCGATTTGTTCGGCAGTGTGGGCTTAGGCCTGACGCTGGATGCCCAGCGGAAATTTGCTACTTAAGCAAATACAACGGGCCCCAGTGGGGCCCGTCAATGAAGAGGTAAGAACTACTTGAGTTCCACTTTGGCGCCAACGGCTTCCAGCTTCTTCTTCATTTCTTCGGCGTCCTTCTTGGCCACGCCTTCTTTCACCACTTGCGGAGCGCCTTCCACCAGGTCCTTGGCTTCCTTCAGGCCCAGGCCGGTCAGTTCGCGCACGATCTTGATCACGTCGATCTTCTTGTCGCCAGCGGCGGCCAGGTGCACGGTGAACTCGGTTTGCTCTTCAGCAGCCGGGCCAGCAGCGGCGGCGGCAGCAGCCACCGGGGCCGCGGCGGAGACACCCCACTTTTCTTCCAGCATTTTGCTCAGCTCGGCCGCTTCCAGCACGGTCAGTTTGCTCAGCTCTTCTACCAGATTTTGCAGATTGCTCATGTTTGGTTTCCTTTGGTTCAGTAAGTTTACTTAAGAAACACTTGGTTTCCGGGTTAGGCGGCCTTGTCGGCGTAGGCCTTGGTCACGCGGGCCAGTTGGGCGCCAGGCGCCTGTAGCAGGCCCACCAGCTTGCCACGCAGCTCATTCAGGCTCGGCAGGCTGGCGTAGGTTTTCACCTCGGCTTTGCTCAGCACTTTGCCATCCATGATACCGCCCAAAATCACCATCGCGTCGTTCGCGTCGGCAAATTTTTGGGTAATCCGGGCCGGGGCCAGCTCATCGCTGGCAAAGGCCAAGATGGTCGGGCCGGTCATCAGGTCGTTCAGCTGCTCGTAGGGCGTGCCCTTAAAGGCTAACTTAGCCAGGCGGTTTTTGGCCACCTGAACCTGTCCGCCTTCCGCGCGCATTTGGCGGCGCAACGCAGCAAGCTGCTTCACCGTCAGCCCGCGGTAGTGGGCCACGACCATCGCCTTGGTGCCGCTTAAGCCTTGGCTTAGCGCGTTCACAAAGGCCGCTTTTTCGGTGCGGTTCATCAGAATCACACTTTCAGTCGGTTGTATGGGTCTCATGCCGCCCCATTGCGGCACAAGGCACCTTCAAATCGGCAAGAGACACGGCGTAAGCCGTTCCAGAGCCCCTCGGTCAGCTGGTGGATTAAGCCCGATTTCCACAAAGGAAACCTGCCATGGGCACTGACGGTCTTCAGGTGTTAAGGGCGTTTAACGAGAAAATCACCGCGCTGTCAACCACTAAAAAAGCCCCTCGTGCGAGGGGCTTGCCGTAATTCCGAAGGGAATTACTGAGCCGGGGCGGGGGCCGGAGCGGCTTCCGGGGCCGGAGCAGCAGCCTCAGGGGCAGCCGGGGCAGCTTCCGGGGCCGGAGCGGCTTCAGGAGCCGGGGCCGGGGCGGCCTCAGGCATCGGCGCCGGCATCGGGGCGGGCATCGGGGCCTCAGGAGCGGCAGGCATGTCGCCGGCCGGAGCTTCGGCGCTTTGCTTGCTGTACATCATGTAACCGGCAACGGCCAGCACGGCCACACCAGCGATGATCAAGGGAGCCTTGTTCATGTGTCTATCCTTTTTGTTTACGTTCGGGCGAGCGCTTAACTTGTTCAAGCTACGCGCCTTCGGTTCGCCCCACGGTTTTGGCCTTGTGCGAAACCTTGCTAACAGCCTATGCGGGAGTAGGCTGGCGCTGTCAAGCAAACCAGAGGCCTTTTGCCCGCTTGCTAGGCAGGGCTTGCAACACTCTGATGCCAATATAACACAAAAAAGCCAAATACTTACAGAAAGCTTACGAAAGGGCGAGACTAAACGATGCCGGCGGCCCGATAACGTGCCGCCATGGCCCGGTAATGCTCGGCACTCCACGCCAAGTAGGTGGTTTCCTCGGTGGTCATGGGCCGGAGTTCTTTGGCGGGCATACCGGCCCAGATAAACCCGCGCGGCACCCGCCTACCAGGGCTAACAACGGCCCCCGCGGCCACCATCGCACCACTTTCCACCACGGCGCCATCCAGCACCACTGCGCCCATGCCCACCAGGCATTCGTCGTGCAGTGTGCAGGCATGCACCACGGCGCTGTGGCCCACCGTCACGCGATGGCCAATCAGGCAGGGGAATTTGTTGCTGGTGACATGCACCACGGCATTGTCTTGAATGTTGGTGTTGTCGCCCACCCGGATGTGGTGCACGTCACCGCGCAACACGGCGCCAAACCACACGTTGCTCCCGGCGCCAAGGTGGGTGTCGCCAATCACGGTAGCAGTGGGGGCCACCCAGGCATCGGGGTGCAGAGTGGGCAGTAGCCCTTGATAGGGATAGAGCGGCACGCTGGCCTAGTCCGTGACCTTGCTGGTCACATCCTTGGTGGCGAGCAATTGGGCGGGCATGCCCTCATCATTCACCAGGGTGGCGGCGTTGCTGCGCTGGGTGCATTGCGCCTCAATTTTGGCACCGTCGGTAATGGTCATGCTGCCGTACACCACCTTGCCGCGAATCAGGGCATTGGCGCGGCATTCCAGCTTTTCTTCCACGTCCATCGGGCCGTTGATGGTGCCGTCAATCAACACGTTGGTGGCATACACCGGCCCGTTGATCACGGCGCCCTTGCTGACCACCAGCTGCCCTTTGCCACCTTCAAACACCGCCACTTTGCCGTCCACCCGGCCATCCACGCGCAATTGCCCGCTGAAATACACGTCGCCGCGAATTTGCAAATTGCCGGTAATCAGGCAGTGGCCGTCCACATCGCGCGGATCGACCACATGCAGGTTCACCTGCTCGGTTTTGGGCTTCTTGCCCTTGCTTCCTAAAAACCACAACATGGGGGCCTTATAAGGCAAAGCCTCGCGTTTGGAAAGGGTGGGGGACTTACGCCAGGCTGTGGCCTGTGGCTTTCCTAGCGCATCAAGGCGTTAACTTAGGCCAATTTTTCACGGGCGATTAAAAAGGTCTCACGGCTCTCACTGCGGCTGCTGGACGGTTTAAACAGTTGCACCCTTTGGTAGTGCGGGGCCAACACCTTTTTGGCCTCGTTTTCGTAACCGTTCATGAACAGCTTGGTTACGAAATGGCTGCCCTTGGCGCCATGCTGGAGCGCAAAGTCTACCGCCAATTCGCTCAGCTGCTGGGTGCGCAGGCCATCGGTGGCGGCATGCCCCACGGTGTTGGCGGCCATGTCGCACAGCACCAGGTCAGGGGCCTTGCCCCCTAAGTGCTGCAGCACACTGGCAAGCCCAGCCTCGGTGGTAAAATCATCCTCCAAAAACGTTACCCCCGCCAACGGCGCACAGGGCAGCAGGTCAATCCCCACCACCCGCATCCCCTGTTTGGCACAGATTTGCGCCCAACTGCCGGGTGCGCAGCCCAAATCCACCGCCCGCTGGCGGCCCTTTAAAATCTGGAACTTTTCATCAATCTCGAGCAACTTAAAAGCCGCCCGGGCGCGGTAGCCCAACGCTTGGGCTTGGCGCACATAAGGGTCATCCAGTTGGCGGCGCAGCCAATCCTTGCTGCTCACCTTCAGGCGTTTCTTGATGATTTTCTGCCCCTTCGTTGGGCGTTTGGGAGGCGTAGCCGTCATACGCTGTGGCATACCACAGCCATGCAACCAAGCCTAGACCTCTTCCCACCCGCCCCCAAACCCGCCACGCTGCCGGTGGCCGAGGCCTACACCGACGGCGCCTGCAGCGGCAACCCGGGGCCGGGGGGGTGGGCTTACTTGATCAAGGCGGGCGGGCAGGTGCGTGAAGCCAGCGGCGGGGCCGCGGCCACCACCAACAACCAGATGGAACTGACCGCCGTGATTGAACTGCTGCAAAGCTTGCCGCAGCCGCACGCGCTCACCATCCATACCGACAGCCAATACGTGCTGAAAGGCTTCACCGAATGGCTGCCCGGTTGGCGGCGCAAGGGCTGGCGCACCGCCCAAGGCAAGCCGGTGGAAAACCGGGCGTTGTGGGAAGCCTTGCAAGCCGCGGCTGCGCCCCACAAACTGGCCTGGGTGTGGGTGAAAGGACACGCCGGCAACCCCTTGAATGAACGGGTTGACCGGCTGGCGGTGGCGGCCATCCCCACACGCTAGCCGCCGCAAGATTGCAAAAAGCCGCCGGCTGGCTGCAGGAAAGGCTTGACAGGGCCCCTTAACCTCGGTAAAGCCGCCCCATTAACAGGAAGTGACGACGATGGCCAAACGTGGCGGGAATGCGATTTTTATCAAACTGGTCAGCACGGCCACGTTGCCCGATGGCCGCAAGACGGGTTACTACTACGTGACCAAAAAGAACCCCCGCAGCCTGAATACGGCCGACCGTAAGCTGGAGTTCCGCAAGTACGACCCGCGCGTCCGTCAGCACGTGATCTTCAAAGAAGAAAAGCTGAAAAGCTAGTTTAAGAGTTTAAGCGAAGTTAAGGAAAAACGCCATGAGCCACGGCATCAGCCACCGCAAGTTTACCCGCGACACCACCGCCCGCAAAGCGCTGCTGCGCGGCCTGTGCATGAACCTGATCGAACACGGCACCATCAAGACCACCGTGGCCAAGGCCAAGAGCCTGCGTCCGGTGATCGAGCCGCTCATCACCAAAGCGCGGGAAAACACCATTGCCGCCCGCCGCGAAGTGGCCAAGACCATCACCAACCCCGTGCTGCTGAAGAAGCTGTTCGAGGAAGTGGCGCCGAAGTTTAAGGATGTGCCGGGCGGCTACACCCGCGTGGTGAAGGCCGGCCACCGCGTGGGTGACACCGCCGACGTGGCCTACATCCAGTTCACCAAGTAAACGACGTCCAAGCCGCATTGGCGGCTTGGGTAACGGAGTTTATCCTGATGGAAATCAGGATCTCCGGGCCTGGCAGGGCAGGGGGCTTCGGCCCCCTTTTTGGTGCCTATCGAAGAAAAAACCCCGGGCCGCAGCCCGGGGAAAATTCGCGTTAGAGGGCTTTCATCACCTGTTGGTAAACGTGGCGCAGGTTGGCCAGGTCATCCAAACGAATTCCCTCATCGGCCTGGTGCATCCCGCCGGCACCATAAGGTTGTTCCGGCGGGCCGCATTCCACCACCTCGGCCCCTGGGAACACCTTATGCACATGGCGGCCGTCGGTCAGTCCGCCTTCGGCATCGGTGCGGGGTGGTGCCCCTACCAAGTCGGTCAGCGTGGCCACCAGGGCCTGGTGAAGTGGCCCAGGCTGATTCAAGTATGGATTCTGATGCCGCCCTACCGCCAGATTGGCGGTGATGGTGACCCATTCGGCCAGCCCCATCTCCGCCACCAGGGCCGCTACCTGTTGCCACAAGCCTTCCGGCGTTTGTTGCGGGGTGTAGCGGAAGTTCAGCCTCATCTCCGCGCTTGCGGGGACAATGCTGGTGCTGCCGCCATCGGCCACCACGCTGGTGAGCGTGGCACGGGTGGCGGGCATGCCGCTGGGTGGGTTGCCATCGGCAAACGCCAGGGTGGCCAGGCGCCCGATCAGGGGCCCCAACTGGGGGTGTTCCAATGGATTGCTGAACAACGCCGGGTACGCCACATGGCCGCTCTGGCCGCGCAAGGTCAGTGCCAGATTAAAGCTGCCACGCCGCCCCAGCTTAAGGCCGGTGCCGAAGGCTTGCTGGCTGGAGGGCTCCCCCACCAGAAAGGCAGCGGGGTGGGCCCCAAGCTCGTGCAACGTCTGCAAGCCTGCCAGCGTGCCAGCCGGGCTCCCCCATTCTTCATCGCCGGTGATGACGGCGTAGATGGGGCGTTCCGGACGTTGCAGAAACACCGCCTCGGCGGCCACCAGAAAGGCCGCCACCGCGCCTTTCATGTCGGTGGCCCCGCGGCCCCAGAGGATGCCGTCGGCAATCTCACCCCCAAAGGGGTTGCGTTGCCAGGTTTGCTTGGCCACCGGCACCACGTCCACGTGGCCCAGAAAGCACAGTCCACCAGCCTGCTGTGGGTTGCCCCACACCAGCACCAGGTTCGGCACTTCGTACGGGAACACTGGGCGGGTGCTTGGGTTGGTGTCGCGGCCGGCCACCCAATAGGCATTGGCACTGGGCGCCGCTGCCTGACACAGCCGCAAAGCTTCGCCCACCGCGTCCAACAGGTCGGGTTGAGTGGGGGTGAGGCTGGGGATTTGTACCAGCCGTTGGGTCAGTTCAAGTTCAGGCCCCCGCAGAGGCGTGAAAGCTGGAAACATAGAAGTGCTCCTTGATGAGGGATTTGCTCAGGCGGGGTTGTAAAAGAGCCTGTATACCCTGTAAAGCGAATTCTTGCCGGGCTTAGCCCTGAAACACCCCATCCAACGCCGCCCAGCTGGCCGCTTGGCTGCTGCCTTCGGTGGGTTGCTGCTGCAACACCTGTTCCAGCTTGGGCATGAGGGCAATCGCCTCATCTACCTGGGCATCGGCCCCAGCGGTGTAGGCACCCAAGCGAATCAGCTCGGCCATGTCATTGTAGGTGGCCAACAACCGCCGGGTGCGTTGCACCAGCGGGATTTGCTCGGGCGCCAAGCATTTGGGCACCATCCGGCTCACGCTTTGTAGAATATCCACGGCCGGAAAGTGCCCGCGTTCGGCCAGCTCACGGCTCAGCACAATGTGCCCGTCCAAAATCCCGCGCACCGCATCGGCCACCGGTTCTTCCATGTCGCTGCCTTCCACCAGTACCGTGAAGATGGCCGAAATGCTGCCCTTACCGGTGCCGGGCCCGGCGCGTTCCAGCAAGCGCGGCAGCTCGGCGAACACGCTGGGCGTGTAGCCGCGGGTGGTGGGGGGTTCCAGGCCCGCCAGGCCAATTTCCCGTTGGGCTTGCGCCAAGCGGGTCACGCTGTCCATCATCAGCAACACCTTAAAGCCGCAGTCGCGGAAAAACTCGGCCACCGCCAGCGTCAGGTAGGCGGCCTGCCGCTTCAGCAAGGGGGTTTCGTCGCTGGTGGCGGTGATCACCACGCTGCGCGCCAAGCCTTCCGGCCCCAGTTGTTCGTGCAGGAACTCATTCAGCTCTTTGCCCCGCTCACCAATCAGGCCAATCACGTTAATGTCGGCCTTGCTGTGGCGGGCCAGCATGCCCATCAGCACGCTTTTACCCACCCCACTGCCGGCAAAAATCCCCAGGCGCTGCCCTTCGCACAACGGCAGCAGGGTGTTCATCACCCGCACCCCGGTATCGAGCATCGGCCCCACCGGCTGGCGCCCAAAGGCCGGGGGCGGGGCAGCCCGCAACGGCATTTCCTGCCCGCCGATGGCCGCCAGCGGGCCTTTGCCATCCAACGGCTCGCCTAGGCCGTTCACCACGCGGCCCAGCCAACTGTGGTTGATCCGCTGCTTGGGCGGCGTATCGTCGGGGTAGACCCGCTGCCCAGCACCCACGCCGGTTAACGTACCAAACGGCATCAGCATGGTGGTGCCTTGGTTATAGCCGATCACCTCGGCCGCCAAACTGCCCGTTGGTAGGATAATGGTGGCCCGGTTGCCTAGGGCCACCTGGTCCAATCCGGCCACTTGCACCACCAGGCCGCTGACCCCCACCACCCGGCCATAACGCCGGGCGGTGGGCAGATTGCGGGCCTGCACAGCCAAATCAGCCAACAACGGGGGCAGTTGCGCAAAATCCACGGGCCTTAGGCTGCCACAGCACCGCCCTCTTGATAACCGCCCTGCCTAGCGGCTAGGCTACCCCTAAGAACAATTCACCGCGAAAGGTGCCCCTATGCTTAATTCCGCCACCCGCCAAGGCAGCAAAGAAGCCACGTTGGCCAGTCTGCAACAACTGGTGACGTTCGAGCTGTTCGGCGAAATTTTTGCCCTGCCGATTCTCGACGTGCGCGAAATCATCCGCCCCACCGCCATTACCCCGGTGCCGCAAGCCCCGGCGTTTGTAGAAGGCGTCATCAACCTACGCGGTCAAATCATTCCGGTGGTGGATCTGCGCAAGCGTTTTGGCTTGGCGGCCGAAAACACCACCGAGGAAACCCGGATTATCGTGGTTGAGCTTTCCGGCAGCATGGTGATTGGCCTGATTGTGGACAGCGTACGTGAGGTGGAACGGATCCCGGTCGATACCATCACCCCGCCGCCAAGCCTGGTGGCTGGCAGCGTGGGCGCCGAGTACATCAAGGGCATTTCCAACCACGAAGACAAGATGATCGTGCACATCGACATGCGCAAAGTCTTCAATACCGATGAAATGAACGCCCTGGCCAGTGCCGGCTAGAGGGTGTGACCGTTGCACCGACTGGGGGGCGCTGCCCCCCCGGTTTTTTCCTGCAAATAAGCCTTGACACCCCCAACACGGCGGCCTATATGGCCCCTAAGCCTACCCAAAGTGGGCAAAGTTCTGGGTTTGTAAGGCATGCCTTAAACCGCCCAGAGAATGGATTGAGGGGCAGAAAATCGCCAATTATTGCCCCCCAAGCCTCCCTGCATCGGCAACCGCAGGGCGGCTTTTGTTGTAACGTGTTGCCGTAACTGCACCTCTTACGGTCAGGCGAGACCGGAACGTGCCAACAGGAGTTGAGCCCTATGGCCACCCCCGCCACCGCCGCCAAGGCGACCAAAGCCGCCCCGAAAGCGGCCGCCCCCAAGGCAAACACCAGCGACGATGCGAACATCCGCATCCGCTTGAAGAGCTACGATCACCGGATCCTCGACAAATCCACGTTGGAAATTGTGGAAACCGCCAAGCGTACCGGCGCCAAAGTCCGTGGCCCGATTCCGATGCCGACCAAGATTGAGCGTTTCTGCGTGTTGCGCAGCCCGCACATTGACAAGAAGAGCCGCGAGCACTTCGAGCTCCGCACCCACAAGCGCGTGCTGGAGATTGTGGAGCCGACGCCGCAAACCATCGATGCCTTGATGAAACTCGACCTCGCCGCCGGCGTGGACGTGCAGATTAAGCTGTAGGGCAGGGGAGGATAGGATTATGCCAAACCAAACCCGTACCGGTCTGATCACCAAAAAGGTGGGCATGACCCGCGTGTTCGACGCCGCCGGCCGCCACGTGCCGGTGACTGTGCTGCAAGTGCAAGATGCCACCGTGTTGGCCCAGCGCACCGCCGAAACCCACGGTTACACCGCGGTGCAAGTGGGCGCTTTTGCCAAGCAGGAAGCCCGCGTCAGCAAGCCGCTGCAAGGCATGTTCAAGAAGCTGAACACCAAGCCGGTGGCCAAGATTGCCGAATTCCGCGTCCAGCCGGAAAACCTGCTGGCTGCTGGCACCGAACTGAAGGCCGACCTGTTCAAGGAAGGCCAGAAGGTCGACGTGCAAGGCATCACCAAGGGCCGTGGCTTTACCGGCGCGATGTTCCGCTGGAACTTCGCCGGTCTGCGCGCCACCCACGGGGTGAGCATCCGTCACCGCAGCGCGGGTTCCACCGGCCAACGCCAAGACCCCGGTAAAGTGTTTAAAGGCAAGAAGATGCCTGGCCACTATGGGACTGAAACTGTGACCACCCACAACCTGGAAGTGGTGCGCGTGGATGCCAACGAAGGCCTGATTTTGGTGAAGGGCAGCGTGCCCGGCGCCGAAGGCGGTTACGTGATGGTGCGCGATGCCGCCAAGCAAAAAACTGCCAAGGCCGCGAAGTAAGGAGCCCTCCTCATGCAAGTTGAAATCCTGACCCTGAGCGGCAAGAAAGCCGGCAGCCTGGAACTGAACCCGGGCGTGTTTGGCGTAGACGTGCGCACCGACCTGTTGGCCCGCGCGGTCAACTGGCAGCGCGACAGCCAACGCGCTGGCTTGGCCTTTACCAAGACCCGCGGTGAAATCGACCGTTCCAAGAAGAAGATTTACGGCCAGAAGAAGACCGGTGGCGCCCGCCACGGTGCCAAGAGCCCCAGCCTGTTCGTGGGTGGTGGCGTGGTGTTCGGTCCCCGCGGCCGCGACTTTTCCTCCAGCCTGCCTAAGGCCGTGCGCGCCCTGGCGCTGAAGTCGGCCCTGGCCAGCAAGGCGCAAAGCCAAAGCCTGATCGTGATCGACGAGGCCACCATGGCCAGCCACAAGACCAAGGAACTGGCCGCCAGCCTGGCGAAATTGGGTGCCACCAACGCCACCTTCATTGTGGACGCGCTGGAGCCCAACTTCGACCGTGCCAGCCGTAACCTGCCGCACGTGAAGGTGATCCCGACCGGCGGCGCCAACGTGCTGGATATCCTGAAGCGCGAGAAGCTGGTGCTGACCAAGCACGCGGTGGAACTGCTGACCGCCCGTTTGCTGAGCGAGAAGGCCGCAACCGCGAAACCGGCCAAGGCTGCCAAGCCCGCTGCCAAAGCGGCCGCCCCGAAGGCGGAAGCCAAGGCACCGAAAGCCGCGCCGGCCAAAAAGCTGGAGGCCAAAGCCGTAACCCCGGCGAAGGCCGGGGCCAGTGCCAAGACCAAGAAGGAGGCCTAACCGATGGCAACCGTGAACGAAAAATTCTACCAGCTGATCAAGCGTCCGCTGGTGACTGAAAAGACCACCAAAATTGCCGAGCAAGGCAACTGGCTGAGCTTTGAAGTGCTGAAAACCGCCACCAAGCCCGAAATCAAGGCTGCGGTGCAAGCGCTCTACGGCGTGGAAGTGACCCGCGTGAACACCCTGATTGCCAAGGGCAAGAAGAAGGGTGGCCGCTTCGGGGCCACGCAAGACGTGAAAAAAGCGTTTGTACAGCTGAAGGACGGCCAAAGCGCCGACCTGATGGCGGGCGTGAAGTAATTTGGGGATAAGGAGAAGAAACAATGGCTCTGAAAACCTTTAACCCCACCTCGGCCGGCCGGCGCCAGCTGATTGCGGTGGACCGCAGCGAACTGCACAAGGGCAAGCCCGAGCGCAGCCTGACGGTGCCGCTGACCAGCAGCGGTGGCCGCAACAACCAGGGTGTGACCACCGTCTGGCAACGTGGCGGCGGGCACAAGCGCCGCTACCGCATGATCGATTTCCGCCGCGCCAAGCTGGGCGTGCCGGCGAAGGTGGAGCGTTTGGAATACGACCCAAACCGCAGCGCCTTCATCGCCCTCATCAGCTACAAGGATGGCGAAAAGAGCTACATCTTGGCCCCGCAAAAGCTGAAGGCTGGTGACACCGTGATGGCTGGCGCCCAAGCCGAAATTCAGCCCGGTAACGCGCTGCCCTTGAAGAACATTCCGGTGGGGACCGTGGTGCACAACGTGGAAGTGAAGCCCGGCGCTGGCGGTAAAATGGCCCGCAGCGCTGGCAGCAGCGTGCAGGTTGCCGGTAAGGATGGCGCCACCATTCAGCTGAAAATGCCCAGCGGCGAATTGCGCCGGGTGCACGAAAGCTGCATGGCCACCATCGGCGCCGTTTCCAACCCCGACCACATGAACCGCCAACTCGGCAAAGCCGGCCGTAACCGCTGGCTGGGCAAGCGCAGCGTGGTGCGCGGGGTGGCCATGAACCCGATCGACCACCCGCACGGTGGTGGGGAAGGGAAGACCTCGGGCGGCCGTCACCCGGTCACGCCGTGGGGGAAATCCACCAAGGGTAAGAAGACCCGTAACCTGCGTAAACCGAGCAGCCGGATGATCATCCGCCGCCGCAACGCCACCCGCTAAGCTGAAGGAGAGACAGTAAAATGGCCCGTTCCGTTAAAAAAGGCCCCTTCGTGGATGGCCATCTGGTGAAGAAAATCGCCAAGGTGCAAAGCAGCGGCAAAAAGGAAGTGATCAAGACCTGGAGCCGTCGCAGCACCATCATGCCGGATTTCGTCGGTGTGGCGCTGGCTGTGCACAACGGCAACAAGTTCATCCCCGTGTTGGTGACCGACAACATGATCGGCCACAAGCTGGGCGAATTTGCCCCCACCCGGACCTTCAACGGTCACCCCGAGAAGAAGGCCGAAGCGGCCAAACCGGGTAAGAAATAAGCTTGAGAGGATAGAGACATGAGCCTCCCGACTCCCCACGTAAAGAGCGCCACCGAGGCCGCCGCCACCGCGCGCGGTCTGAAGGGCAGCCCACAAAAGGCCCAGTTGGTGCTGGCGCTGATCCGCGGCAAGCCGATCGCGCAAGCCCTCAACGCGCTGCAATTTTGCAAGAAGCGCTTGGCCACGCCCGCCCGCAAGGTGCTGCTCTCGGCCATCGCCAACGCCGAACACAATGCCGGCCTGAACCTCGACAAGCTGGTCGTGGCCCGCGCCTATGCCGACAAAGGCACGGTGCTGAAGCGCTTCAACCCGCGTGCCCGTGGCCGCGCCGCCCCGGTGCTGAAGCACCGCTGCCACATCACCGTGGTGGTGGCCGAGCAAACCGCGGCCCCTAAGGCTGCCGCCAAGCCCGCCAAGGCTGACAACGCTGCCAGCCAAGCCAAATCTACCGCAACCACCGAAAAGACGGAGGCTTAATCCATGGGTCAGAAAGTCAAACCGATTGGCCTGCGCCTGGGCATCAACCGCGGCTGGGACAGCATGTGGTTCGCCGGTAAGGATTACCCCGAAATGCTGAAGGAAGACGCGGCGATCCGCACCTTCCTGTTGGGCAAACTGAAGGGTGCGGCGATCAGCAAGATCACCATCGAGCGCCCCAACAAAAAGTGCCGCATCTTCATCCACAGCGCGCGCCCGGGCGTGATCATCGGCAAAAAAGGTGCCGATATCGAAACGCTGCGCAAGCAACTACAGGCCAAGAGCAAATCCGATGTGGTGCTGAACATTGTGGAAATCCGCAAGCCCGACATCGATGCCAAACTGATTGCCGACAGCATCGCCGACCAAATCGAGCGCCGGATTGCTTACCGCCGCGCGATGAAGCGCGCCGTGCAGAACGCCATGGGCAACGGGGCCAAGGGGGTGCGTGTGCGTCTCTCCGGCCGCTTGGCCGGCGCCGAAATCGCCCGGACCGACTGGTACATTGAAGGTGCCCTGCCGCTGCACACCCTGCGGGCCGACATCGACTACGGTTACGGCACCGCCCAAACCACCTACGGGGTGATCGGCGTGCAAGTGTGGGTGAACCACGGTGAAAAATACAACCTTGACCTGAGCAGCCCTGCTTCGTAAAGGCCACAAGATTAGAGGAAACCAACCATGCTGCAACCCAAGCGCACCAAATACCGTAAGGCCCATAAAGGGCGGATTTACGGCAATGCCAAAGGCGGCACCGAGGTGTCGTTCGGTGAATATGGCCTGAAAGCCATGGAGCCCGAGCGCGTGACCGCCCGCCAAATCGAGGCCGCCCGTCGTGCCATGACCCGTTCCATCGCCCGCGGTGGCCGGGTGTGGGTGCGGGTGTTCCCCGATGTTCCTGTTAGCCGCAAACCCGCCGAAGTGCGGATGGGGAGCGGGAAGGGGGCTCCGGAATACTGGGTCGCCCGCGTCAAGCCCGGCAAGATTCTGTACGAAATGGCCGGCGTGACCGAGGCCGTGGCGAAGGAAGCCTTCCGCCTGGCCGCCATGAAACTGCCGATCAAAACCAAAATTGTGACGCGTCACCACGGGAGCTAATGTGATGAAAATGAGCGATATCATTGGTAAGAGCGCCGCCCAGCTGGCCGAAACCCTGCTGAGCCTGCGCAAGGAACAGATGAACCTGCGCTTCCAAAAAGCCGCGGGCCAACTGGCCAACCCCAACCGCTGGCGCGAGGTGCGCAAAGCCGTGGCCCGGGTGAAAACGGCCCAAACCCAACTGGCGAAGAAGGAGGCCAAGTAACATGCCCAAACGCGTTCTCCAAGGCACGGTTGTGTCCGACAAAACCGCGCAAACCATCGTGGTGAGCGTGGCGCGTACCACCCGCCACCCCATCTATGGCAAGATTCAGCGCACCAGCAAGAAGTTCCATGCCCACAACCCCGCCGGCACTGCCAAGCTGGGCGATGTGGTGGAAATTGTGGAGTGCAAGCCAGTTTCCAAGCTCAAGCGCTTTGAACTGCACCGCGTGGTGCAGGCGGCCGGGCTGATGGTGACCGACAACGCCAGCGACGTGCAGGCCTAAACTTAAAGAAAGAGGAGCAGGTCCATGAT
>JADCGN010000065.1 GCA_020249005.1 Alphaproteobacteria bacterium | reverse complement strand
GGTCGACACCACATTAAAGATGGTAAAGCCTAAGCCCGCCGGTGCCCCTCTGCCCAAGGCCGTGAACAACAAAATATTGGAAATCAACCCCACGGCAACCCCCACCGCGGCCCACTGCAGGCCACTTGGGGCGGCCAAATTCATTACCAACGCTTGCGGTTTCTGCCACAGGGCATAGGCCAGCAGGCCAAGCCCAACCCCCGCAAAATAGGTGGCGATCGGTACCAGGCCTATCCCCTTGGTACTCGCGAGCTTCAGCGCAATGTTGGTGAAGCCGATGAAGACTCCTCCCCCCACAAACAGCCACGCCAACCCACCCATGCTTACGCCACCACCATCGCCTGTACCAGCTCATCCTCCAACGAAAGCTGGCCGTCTTTCACCATCACCGCCAACAGGTTGGCCATGTTCTGCGCCCAGAAGCGGCTGGCGGTTTGCGCCAAGGTTCCCGGCCAGTTGGTTTCGCCCACCAGCGTAATCCCATTGGCGGTTTGAACGACCGCGCCCGCCTTGGTCCCCGCCACGTTGCCGCCGCTGGCGGCCGCCATATCCACCACCACGCTGCCGGGCTGCATGGCGGCCACGGCCACCGCACTCACCAACACCGGGGCGGCCTTGCCCGGTACTTGGGCGGTGGTGATCACGCCGTCGCTCTGCGCCACGAACGGCGCCAACTTTTCTTGCAACTGCTGCAGCCCGGCGGCATCCAACGCCCCCGCATAGCCGCCCTTGCCTTCGGCGGTCGGGCCATCCACTTCCACCACCTTGGCGCCCAAGCTTTTAATCTGTTCGGCCACTTCGGGGCGGATATCAAAGGCACTCACCGCCGCGCCCAGGCGCCGTGCGGTGGCAATCGCCTGCAACCCCGCCACCCCGACGCCCAAAATCAGTACCTTGGCCGGCTTAGTGGAACCGGCAGCGGTGGAAAGCGCGGGCAGCAGGCGCGGCAAATGGTGCGCCACCGCCAACGCGGCGGCATAGCCGCCCAAGTTGGCTTGGCTGGAAAGCACATCCATCGCCTGCGCGCGGGTGGTGCGCGGCAATTTTTGCAACGCCAGGCTGGAGGCCGCGCCCGCCGCCGGGCTGCTGCCCAGGCCAATCGCCACGGCGGCTTCGGCGTACGGCAGTTTGGCAGGCAGGTTCAGCCCCAGCGCCACGGTCAGCTTGGTTTTGGCCAAATCTTTCGCGCCAAGCAACGTGGCCCCGGCGGCGGCATAGGCGGCATCGGGGCAGCTGGCGGCCCCCCCTGCCCCCTGCGGCACGTACACCTGCCAACCTTGTTTCACCAATTTGGTCACCACCTCGGGCACCAGCGCCACCCGCGGTTCTTGCGTAACATCATGCGGAGCAATACCAACAGAAAGAGTCATACCACCACTATACGCAATGCCGCCGACGCTGTCACCCGTCTTGCCAGCGCCCTGTGCATACTTTACGAGTAGCGTTAGGTCTGCCCGTAGCTCAGCTGGATAGAGCAATGGTTTTCTAAACCATTGGTCGGGGGTTCGAGTCCCTCCGGGCAGGCCAATCATCACGTCAAGATGAAATGACCCGAAGATAATTTCCCCGCGTGCCTATCATGTAAGCAGCGCTGTTGCCCATTCGCCACGCACATCATATACACGCTGCATACGAGAAGGAGCGAAATATGCAACGGATTCTATTAACGGCCCTCACCCTGGCGGTGTTGGTGTATGTCTTGGTGTTGGGGGTCAAGTGGCTTTCCCCGCGCATTGAACAGGATTTGGCGGGCCGCATCACCACCGAACTGGCCAAGGATGGCCAACTGTGGGCCACGCCGCAGGTTGAAGGCCGCGAAGTCACGCTGCTGGGCGAAGCCCCCACCGTGGAAGCCAAGGCCGCCGCCCGCGCCGCCGTGGCCCGCGTGTTCGGCATTGCCAAGGTGAACGACCTCATCACCCTGCCGGGCCAAGTCGTCAGCAACGGGCTGGTGATTTCCGCCACCGAGGTGGCCACCGCCCCGGCCCTCACCCGCGCCGAAAAGCGCGCCCTGGCCGCCAAGGAAGGCGCCTACACGCTGAAAATCACCAAGGATGGCGAAGCCCTGACGCTGGCTGGCAGCGTGCCGGATGAAGCCGCCAAGGCGCTGCTGTTGACGCTCGCCAAAACCCACCTCCCGGAAGCCAAGGTCGACGCCACCAGCCTCACCGTGGTGGCTGAAGGCGCTCCGGCCGGCTGGCGCAGTGCGGCGGGCACCGTGCTGTTTAACTTGGTAAACCTGGAACAGGCCGAAGCCACGCTGATGGGCCGCGAGGTGATGGTGAGCGGCACCGTACTGAGCGCCGACTTCGCCACCAACGCCGAAAGCGCCATCCGCACCACCATGCCCACACAATACCAAGTGGCCTTTGCAGTGGAAACCAGCGCCCCGGCCACCGTGGCAGCAACCACGGACGCAAGCGCCACCACCACCGCCAACGCAGCGGTCAGCGCCACCGTAGCCACGGCCCCCGCTGCCAGCCCCACGGCAACCACCACCACAGCCGCCGCCGTACAAATGGCCCAGACCGTGACCGATCAGGCCCTGGCCGCAATCGAGCCCAGCGCCGGCCCGGCCTTAGCCTGCGCCAGCCTGGCCAAGCTGGAAGGGGAAGCCGTACGCTTTGCCTTCAACAGCGCCAAAGTGCGCAACAGCGAACAGCCGGTGCTGGACCGCGTGGCCAGCACCATCAAGGGCTGCCAAGGGGCCAACGTGCTGCTGAAGGGCTACACCGATAAAACCGGTAGCGCCACCTACAACCAGTGGCTCAGCCAGCAGCGGGCCGAAGCCGCCCTGCGCGCCTTGGTGCGCCAAGGGGTGGCGCGGGAAGCCCTGACCGCCAAAGGCTACGGCGAGACCAACCAGTTCGGCAGCCAGGCCGCGGTGAAGACCCGCACCGAAAACCGCCGGGTGGAGTTCAGCCCCCAAGGCGCCTCCCCCACCACCCGCTAGCCCCCGGGGTGAAGGTGGCAGAAACAGCACCCCCGCGACGGCGGGGGTTGCTTTTTGGGGCAAGCTCTGGCAAGGGGGGCACAGCAAACAAGGAGCCCCGTAACATGACCCAAATCACCCCCATGATGGTGCGTGACCTGCGCGAAAAAAGCGGCGCCGGCATGATGGACGCCAAAAAAGCCCTGGAAGAGAACGGCGGCGACTTAGAAAAAGCCATGGACTGGCTGCGCCAAAAGGGCATGGCCAAGGCCGCCAAGAAGAGTGGCCGCGCCGCCGCCGAAGGCATCGTGATGGCCCTTTCCAACGGTGAGTTTGGCGTGATGGTGGAAGTGAACGCGGAAACCGACTTCGCCAGCCGCAACGAAGCCTTCAGCGGCTTTGTCAAACAGGTGGCCGAGTTGGCATTGGCCGCCAAAGCCGGCAGCGTGGAAGCGATTGGCGCCCTGCCCTTCGGCAACGGCAAAACCGTGGCGGAAGAGCTGACCAACCTCATCGCCACCGTGGGCGAAAACATGCAGCTGCGCCGCGCCGCCAGCCTGGAAGCCAAGGGCGGCACCGTGGGCGCCTACGTGCACATGGGCGGCAAAATCGGCGTGCTCACCGCCGTGGATAAGCCGGTAGGCGAAGTGGCCCGCCAAGTGGCGATGCACGTGGCCGCCAGCAACCCGGCCGCGCTGAACCGCGACAGCATCGACCAAGACCTGCTGGCCCGCGAAACCGCCGTGTACGTAGCGCAGGCTGCCGAAAGCGGCAAGCCCGCCGCCGTGGTGGAAAAGATTGTCCAAGGCCGCGTTTCCAAGTTCCTGGAAGAAGTTTGCCTGGTGGAGCAGCCCTTCGTGATGGACCCTGACCGTAAGGTCGCCGCCGTGGTGGATGGCGCCGCCAAGGGGGCCGTGGTCACCGGCTTCGTGCGCTTTGGCCTGGGTGAAGGCGTGGAAAAGGCCGAAGACAACTTCGCCGATGAAGTCATGAAAATGGCTTCCGGCCAAGCCTAGCGGCGTGTTGATGGTTGGTGGTTGATGGTTGTAAGATTAAGACGCCGACTATGGTTACAACCACCAACCATCAACCACCAACGCCTTTGCCCACAATAACTGGCGAGGCGTTTTTTGCGGCCGAGCTGCGCGTGGGTATGGTGATTGACGCCAAGCCGTTCCCCGAAGCCCGCAAGCCCGCCTACCAAGTGTGGGTAGATTTTGGCGCGGGCTACGGCATCCGCAAAACCAGCGCCCAGATTACCCAGCATTACACGCCCGAAACCCTGGTGGGCCGCAAGGTGGTGGGCTGGGTTAATGCCCCGGAAAAGCAAATCGGCCC
>JADCGN010000064.1 GCA_020249005.1 Alphaproteobacteria bacterium | reverse complement strand
GGTATTGCCCATTTCTTCGTCATAAATATTGTATACTTTTAAAACCCTCTTGTCAAGGGCCGCACAGATTGCTAGGGAGAGGGCCGTAAGTGCTGCCGTAGCTCAGTGGTAGAGCACGTCATTGGTAATGACGAGGTCGAAAGTTCAATCCTTTTCGGCAGCACCAGCAAAGTTTACTCCCCCGCTCTATCGCCGAAAAGGAACAACCGCGCGCCATGCGGCTTGACACCCCCGCATCTACCCTTAAGCATGGGCCCCAACAAAGCATAAGGCACGACCACCGATGACGCTTAAAACTTTGCTGCTGTTAACGGGTTTGTTGGGCTTGGTGAACCTGGCCGCGATCGCCCAAACCCAACCACCGGCCGCCTTGGGGCCGATTGCCGGAATTTCGGAAAGCCGCAGTATGCCAGGCTGCAAGATCATCTTCCTGCGCGACGGTTCCCGCTTCAATGCCGATGCGGTGGGGGTACGCGCGGGCGGCACCTGCCCGGCAAACTTCATCGACGGCAAGATCATCAACGACCGTACCGTCCGTTTGGCCGATGGCCGCCTTTGTACGGTGGCCAGCAATGGTGAAGCCGCCTGCGCCAAACCCGGCGAAAATGCCAAACCGGTGCCCATGCTGGGGCCGATTGTCGGGATTTCGGAGAGCCAAACAATCAAAGGCTGTAAAATTATCTTGCTGCGCGATGGCACGCGCTTCAGCGTTGACGGCAAGGCGGTACGGGCGGACGGAACTTGCCCTGCCGATTTCATCGACGGTGCCATCGTCAACAGCGCCACGGTGCGACTGGCCGACAACCGGGTGTGCCGCTACAACCGCCGCGGCGAATTGTTCTGCGGCGTGCCGGGGCAAAAGCCCGAAGCCATCCGTGGCCCCGGCCCAATTGTGGGAACGGCCGACAGCCGCAGCCACCCCGGGTGTAAAATCATCCGCCTAACCGATGGCAGCCGTTTTAATGTCGATGACAAGGCCGTTCAGGTTGGCGGCCAATGCCCCCCCGATTTCATCAAAGGCACGATTGTGGATAGCCGCACTGTCCGCCTGGCCGACAAGCGCATCTGCTACCTCAGCAGCGTGCGCGACGCCATGTGTGTTAAGGAGTAGTAAAGCCACTCCGACGGGCGGCATAGTGATAGGGAAACCGGCAGCCTTAACGGTAGGGTACCGGCTCGCTCCCAGAATAATCGTAAAAACCCTTGCCGGTTTTCTTGCCCAGCCAGCCCGCGTCAACAAACTTCACCAGCAGCGGGCATGGGCGGTATTTGCTGTCGCCCAGTTCATTGTGCAGCACGCGCATGATGGCCACGCAGGTATCCAGCCCAATGAAGTCGGCCAGGGTTAAGGGGCCCATCGGGTGCCCGGCCCCCAGCTTCATCGCGGTGTCGATGCTCTTCACGTCGGCCACGCCATCTTGCAGGGCGTAGCAGGCCTCGTTCAGCATCGGCAGCAACAGGCGATTCACAATAAACCCCGGCACATCCTCGCTGGTGGCCACGGTCTTGCCCATTTTCACCGCCACCTCGCGCACGCGCTCGTAGGTTTCCTCGCTGGTGGCCAGGCCCTTGATGATTTCCACCAAGGCCATCATCGGCACCGGGTTCATGAAGTGCAGGCCGATGAACTTTTCGGGCCGCTTGGTCACAGCCGCCAAGCGAGTGATAGAAATGCTGCTGGTATTGCTGGCAATCAACCCCTGGGGCTGCAACAGGCCATCCAACTGCACGAAAATCTTCTTCTTAATCTCTTCGTTTTCGGTGGCGGCCTCCACCACCAGGTCGCACCCGGCCAGGTCGTCCATTTTGGTGCTGGTGGCAATGCGGCTTTCGGCTTTGGCCTTATCTTCGGCGCTGAGCGTGCCCTTTTGCACTTGGCGGTCCATGTTCTTGGCAATCGTGGCCAAGGCCTTGTCCAACGCTTCAGGCTTCATGTCCACCATGGTGACACGCAGGCCGCACTGGGCAGCCACATGGGCAATCCCGTTGCCCATCTGCCCAGCCCCGATAACCCCGATGTGTTGAATGTCGCGCATGGCTCTTCACCCTTTGTGTGATGTTTTTCTTGGAAACTATTGTGCGGGAAAGGCTTCTTAAGGTAAAGGCAAAGCCATGGGAAAAGTCTTGCCAATCTACATTCACCCGCACCCGGTGTTGCAAAGAACCGCCGACCCGGTGGCCAGCGTGAACGCCGCAGCCCTCACGCTGGCCGAAGACATGCTCGCCACGCTGGCGATGGCCGATGGCGTGGGCTTGGCCGCCCCGCAGGTGGGCCAAAGCCTGCGCGTCATCGTGCTGGATCTCGGCGAGGAACTGCCCGACGGCAAGCGCAACTACGGCATCAAGCGTCCGGAAGTGATGTTCAACCCGGAAATCATCGCGCGCGGCGCCGAGACCGCCACCCGCCAGGAAGGCTGCCTTTCCCTGCCCGGCCTATGGGCCGAGGTGGAACGCGCCACCGAGGTCACCGTCCGTTACCTCGATCAAGATGGTGCCGTACACGAAGCAACCGCCAGCGGCTTGCGGGCCGTGGTACTGCAGCATGAAATTGACCACCTCAACGGGGTGCTGTTCATCGACAAACTCACGGCCTCGCGGAAAGCCCTGGCCCTGCCCAAGTGGCAAAAGCTGCGCACGGAAATTCTACGCAAAGGCGGTGCGTTCGACGTCATCAGCGCCGAACGTGGAGTGATTAAAGCCAAACCGGCCGAGGATTAAGCGATGGCCGGGGTGCAATCCGTCATCTTCATGGGCAGCCCCGCCTTTGCGGTGCCCAGCCTGTTGGCCCTGCACCAAGCCGGCATTGCCATCGAGCGGGTTTACACCCAACCCCCCCGCCCCGCCGGCCGCGGCCAGCAGCTGACTCCCACCGCGGTGCACCAGGCTGCGCTGGCCCTGAAAGTGCCGGAAAGCCAAATTCTCACCCCGCTGAAGTTGCGCGGTGAGGTGTTGGATGACCTGCTGGCCCACCCCTGCCACACCGTGGTGGTGGTGGCCTACGGCCTGCTGCTACCCAAGACGTTGGTGGAAGCCAAACAGTGCCTCAACGTCCACCCTTCGGCCCTGCCCCGCTGGCGGGGCGCCGCACCGTTGCAATACACCCTGTTGGCGGGCGATGTCACCACCGAAATCTGCATCATGCAACTGGATGAGGGTATGGACACCGGCCCGGTGTTCAGCCGCACCCCGCTGGACTTACCACCCGACATGAGCTACGGCCCGCTGCACGACCTCACCAGCGCACTCGGCGCCGAGGCACTGGTGAAGGTGCTGCGCCAACTGCCCGGCCTGCAACCCACGCCCCAAACCGGGGAAGCCGCGCTGGCCCCTAAAATCACCGCGGCCGACCGCGTGCTGGATTTCACCCGCCCCGCCAGCGTGCTGCACAACCAAATCCGCGCGCTTGCCCCGGCCCCCGCCGCTACTTGGGCGCTGCCCGCAGAAATGGGCGGCGAAACCGTGAAAGTGCTGAAAAGCGAGGTTACCACCAGCACCAGCACCGCTGCCCCCGGCACCGTAATGGGCTTGCAAGGCCCGGCCCTGCAAGTGGCCTGCGGCGGCGGCACGGTGCTGAACGTTTTAGCCCTGCAGCGCCCCGGGCGGGAAAAGGCCCCGGCAGCCGAAGTGTGGCGGGGGTTATAAGATGCTTGCTGTTTTAATATCGAGTGCCTCAAGGGGTGCGAGACAGTGGCGATTTTTTTGTTTCTCCGCAGCCCGAGCACCGCAAGCATACAGGGTGGTATGTGCGGAGCGGAGGGCAAGGAAAACGAAAAAAGCGACCTGTATCGCGCCCTGCTTCTCATGCGTCTAAAGCTTACCCTCCAATACAGCGGCCACCCGTATGGCGGCTGGCAATACCAGCCCAGCAGCGGCGCACCGCTGTTGCCCAGTGTGCAGGGCACGGTGGTGGAGGCGCTCAACGCTTTGCTTGGGGGGCCACGCCTCCAGCCGAAAGACCTGGTCTGCGCCGGGCGCACCGATGCCG
>JADCGN010000063.1 GCA_020249005.1 Alphaproteobacteria bacterium | reverse complement strand
TCCCCAGAAAGTGCATCGGGAAGAAAGTCAGGTTGACGCTGACAAAACTCAGCCAAAAGTGCCAGTTGCCGATTCGTTCGGAAAGCAGCTTGCCGGTCATTTTCGGGAACCAGTGGTAAAGCGCCGCCATCATGCCGAAGAAGCTCCCCGTCACAAACACATAGTGGATGTGCGCCACCACGTAGTAGGTGTCGTGCATCATGTAATCCACCGGCGCGCTGCTCAGCACCACGCCGCTGAGGCCGCCCACGGTAAACAGCACCACAAAGCCGATGGCGAACTTCATCGCCACCGTGAAGGAAATTTGCCCGCCCCATAGTGTGGCCAGCCAGTTGAACACCTTAATCCCGGTCGGCACCGCAATCAGCATGGTCATGGTCATGAACACCAGCTGCGCGGCGATATCCATCCCCACGCTGTACATGTGGTGGGCCCACACCATCTGGCCCAGCACCGCAATCGCGATAATCGCCCAGACCATGCTGTGGTAGCCAAACAGCGGCTTCTTGGCATGGGTGGCCAACACTTCGGAAATCATCCCGAACACGGGGAGAATCATGATGTACACGGCGGGGTGGCTGTAGAACCAGAAGATGTGCTGGAACAGCACCGGGTCGCCCCCGCCCGCCGGGTTGAAGAAGGCGGTGCCGAAGTTGCGGTCCATCAGCAGCATCGTCACGGCCCCGGCCAGCACCGGGGTGGCCACCAGCTGCAGCCAGGCGGTGACCAGCATGGCCCAAGGGAAGAGCGGCATTTTCCAAAGGCTCATGCCCGGCGCCCGCATGTTGAGGATGGTCACGATAAAGTTAATCGCGCCCAAAATACTGCTGGCACCCGCCAAGTGCACCGCCAAAATCCACATATCCATCCCGGCGCCTGGGCTGTAGGTGGCATCGGTCAGGGGCGGATAGACCGTCCACCCCGCCGCCGCGCTGCCGCCGGGCACCAACAGGCTGCCCAACATCAGCGCCCCGGCAAACGGCATCAGCCAAAAACTCCAGTTGTTGAGGCGCGGGAAGGCCATGTCGGGGCTGCCGATCATAATCGGCACAAAGTAGTTCCCAAAGCCAATCAGGCCGGGGATAATCGCAAAGAAAATCATGAAGGTGGCATGCATCGCCGTCATCTGGTTAAAGAAGGCGCCATCCACGTACTGATACCCCGGCATCGCCAGCTCGGCGCGGATCACCAAGGCCATCAACCCGCCAATGAAGAAGAAAATCAACGCCGAAATCAGGTACATCTTGCCGATGTCCTTGTGGTTCACCGTGGTGAGCGCATGCACCAACCAGTTTTGGGTGGGGGCGGGGGCAGCGTGGGCGGCAGTGGCCATGTCTTTACCTCTTCTTTACGGAATGGGCGCTTTATAGCACCGGCAAGCACGCCCTGGCTAGGGCCACGCCACAAGATTTACCGTGGTGCGTTACTCAAACACAATCTTCACACTGGCCGGTGTGGTCACTGGGCGTTGCAGCCGTTCCCACACCTTGGCCGCCAAGGCACGGTAGGCGGCGGCGGCTTTGCTGTCGGGCGCGGCCAACACCACCGGCGTGCCGCTGTCGGTATGCTCGCGCACCGGCATTTCCAACGGCACTTCGGCCAGCAAGTCATAGCCCAAGCTGGCTGCCAAATCCCGCGTGCCGTGCGCGCCGAAAATGGGTGAATCCTTGCCACACTGCGGGCAACAGAACACGCTCATGTTCTCCACCAGCCCCAAAATCGGCACATTCACCTTCTTGAACATCTCCAACCCCTTGCGGGCATCCAGCAGCGCCATATCCTGCGGCGTGGAAACAATCACCGCGCCGCTTAAGGCCACCTGCTGGGTTAGGGAAAGCTGCGTGTCGCCGGTACCGGGCGGCATATCCACCACCAGCACATCCAGCGGTGCGGCCTCCGTGCCCCAGGCCACCTGCTTTAACATTTGCATCAGCGCGCTCTGCACCATCGGCCCGCGCCACACGGTGGGGGTGGTTTCCTCCACCAAAAACCCCATACTCATCAGCCGTACGCCATGGTTCACCACCGGCTGAATGGTTTGCCCGTCGCTTTCAGGCTGGGCGTCCTTCATCCCCAGCATCCGCGGCTGGCTGGGGCCGTAAATATCGGCGTCTAATAATCCAACGTTCAACCCCTGTAACCCCAAGGCCACGGCCAAATTCACCGCCGTGGTGGATTTCCCCACGCCCCCCTTGCCGCTGGCCACGGCGATGATGTGCTGAACGTAAGGGAGAGCGGTTTGCGGCATGGCCCTTATTTGCGCACGTAGGTCACAAAGTCAAATGCCGGGGTGGTGGCCGTCGCCGGATTGGCCACGCGGGCCACCTCCTGCCAATCGGCCTTCTCAAAGCTTGGGAAGAAGATATCGCCCTCAACGCTGGCGTGAACCTCCGTCAATTCCAGCCGCGTGGCCAGGGGCAGCAGCAGGGCGTAAATCTCCGCACCGCCAAACCCCCAGATTTCGCCTTCCGGCAATTCGTTCAAGGAATGAATGACCTGAACGTCTGGGTGGGGGTTCCAGCCTTGCTGGCGGGTAAGCACAACACTCTTGCGTCCTGGCAACGGCCGCCATTTGGCAGGGATACTTTCATACGTTTTACGCCCCATCACCAAGGTTTTACCCATGGTAAGTTGTTTC
Source organism: Alphaproteobacteria bacterium (assembly GCA_020249005.1). Lineage (GTDB taxonomy): Bacteria > Pseudomonadota > Alphaproteobacteria > UBA2136 > UBA6156 > JADCGN01. Next base: position 1,007 of record JADCGN010000063.1, on the reverse strand, counting down.
ACCCGCGCCATATCAGCAGGCAACGAAAAGGGGAGTTGCCCCCCCTTTCCTATCACGTTATTCGCCGAAATACCGGCGATGAGCACGACGTCCCGCATTAAACTGCGATGGGCGCCTTGATGGCCGGATGCGGATCATACCCCTCAATCCGGATATCATCGAAGGTGAAGTCATCCAGTGCCGTCACCGCCGGGTTGAGCCACAGCGTGGGGAACGGCCGGGGGCGGCGCCCCAGCTGCTCACGCACCTGCTCCACATGGTTGCGGTAAATGTGCACGTCGCCGAAGCTGTGCACGAACACCCCCGGCTGCAGCCCGGTCACGTGGGCAATCATGTGGGTGAGCAACGCATAGCTGGCGATGTTGAAGGGCACGCCCAAAAACACGTCGGCGCTGCGTTGGTACAGGTGGCAGTTCAGCTTGCCGTTGATGACCTGGAACTGGAACAGGCAGTGGCAGGGCGTCAGGGCCATCTGTTTCAGGTCGGCCGGGTTCCAAGCCACCACCACGATGCGGCGGCTATCCGGATTGGTACGGATGGTCTGTACCGCCTCGGCGATTTGGTCAATCACGCGGCCATCGGGGGCTTCCCAAGCGCGCCACTGCTTGCCATACACCGGGCCCAGGTCGCCATCGCCCTTCGCCCATTCATCCCAAATGGTCACGCCGTTGTCTTGCAGGTACTTCACGTTGGTGTCGCCCTTCAAGAACCACAGAAGTTCGTGAATAATCGCCTTGGTGAACACCTTCTTGGTGGTGAGCAGCGGGAAGCCTTCGGCCAGGTTGTAGCGCAACTGCCCGCCAAAGTAGGCAATGGTCCCCACCCCGGTGCGGTCTTCCTTGTCTTCGCCGTACAGCAGAATTTCCTGCAGCAGGCGTTCGTAAGCAGGGTTATAGGTCGTCATGGTACGCTCCTTGAGCGTGAGCATCGGTGGAGTCTCCCCACCGGTGGTCAGAGCAGGGCTCTGACGTGGCATCTGGTCACCTCCGGTGACCGGCGAAACGTCC